>DATGSB010000222.1:0-4903 GCA_035303045.1 Actinomycetaceae bacterium
CGACGCCGGCGAGGACCACCGGTCGCACCGGGCCGCAACCGATGCGCACGGCGTCGAAGCCTTGCGTGACTTGCACGATCGCTACGCGACGGTCCTGTGGCGCTACGTAGTCTCACTCACCCGGCAACCCGCCGATGCCGACGACATCGTGCAAGAGACGCTGCTGCGCGCCTGGCGCACCCCGAAGGTACTCCACGATGATCCCACCAAGGTGCGTGGCTGGCTGTTCACCGTGGCCCGCAACCTCGTCATCGACCAGGCACGAAGCGCCCGACGACGCCACGAGTACGCCGTCCCGGAAGCGGCCGAGGCGGTCGCAGAAGACCGCATCGACCGATTGTTCGACGCGATGCTGATGGCCGACGCCCTCGCTTCCTTGAGCGAGCGTCACCGGGAGGTGATCGTGCGGGCCTCTCACGCCGGACGGTGAGCCCATCCGCGACTGAATGGATGCCTCAGCCCCCTCGTGACACCTCCGCTTGGTATGCCTCGTCCAGCCGGGCTGAGACGGAGCGTGCCCCGGCCGGGCGTGGCACGCCGAGGTGGACTTCGCGAAGCTCGTCCATGAACTCCGCCCACAGTTCGGGCCCGCCCTCCTCGAGAAGTTTGGCCCGGATAGCCAACTCGCGGGTTACCGGAAGGTGCCGCCGTCCCCACGCTCCGAGGGTGGCGAGCACCGGCACGAGCTGGATGGACCGCTCGGTGAGGCTATAGATGCGACGCTGCGCATGGCGGGGGTCGGGAGCCCGGGTGAGTAGGTCCGCGGCGAGGAGGCGCCGCAGCCGGTCCGTGAGGATGTTCGAGGCAATTCCCTCCTCGGAACGGGTGAGCAGCTCGCGGAAGTGCCGGCGGTCGCCGAACATGACGTCGCGGATCACCAGCAGCGACCAGGTGTCGCCGATGACCTCCAAGGAGAGGTTGATCGGGCAGCCGGAGCGGGGAGCGTCGCTCACGAGACCTCCTAGATCGATAAGCCTATTGCTGGTTGCTTCTGGCCCATCTATGGTCGTCTAACCAGTTGCGAGCTGCAAGCGGATGGATCCCCGGATGGATGACCTCGACCTAAGGAGCCCCTTCATGACACAGCCTCGCCACGGAGCCGTGCTCTGGCATGCGACCGCCTCGCTCGACGGCTATATCGCCACGCCGGGGGACGACGTGTCCTGGGTCTTCGACTACGTCAATCCCGCGGACCCGGGCGCCGAAGGCGTGGGCGAGCGCGTGGGGGCCGTCCTCGCCGGGAGGCGGAGCTTTGAGGCAGGGCGCCGGGACGGCAGGGACGTCCTCGACGGCGCATGGGCCGGGCCGAAGTACTTGCTCACGCACCGCCCGGTCGACGGCCTTCCCGACGGTGTCGCGCTCCGCTCCGGCGACGTCGGGCCGGTTGTCGAGGAGGCCCGGCGGGCTGCCGACGGCAAGGACGTCCTGCTCATTGGCGCTGACGTCGCCCGTCAGTGCCTCGCCGCCGGGCTCGTGCACGAGGTGGTCCTGCACGTCGCCCCGGTCTTGCTCGCGGACGGCGTCCGCTTCCGCGGCCCCGCCGGCCGCACCGACCTCCGACTCGTGGATGTCGGCCGCCACGGTGAGCTGGTCACCCTGCGTTACCGGACCAGCCTTCACAGCCTCGAGAATTGACCTGCGTCAAGGTGAGTGCCCGCCGTCCTTCGTAAGTTGGCTTGTACCGGATCTGAGATGTCCGGATACACAAGTCGACCGAAGGGAAACGGCCATGAGCGCCACCGCCAACACCACCCAGACCACGCTGCGGGCCGAAGGATTCACCTGCCCCTCGTGCGTGTCCAAGATCGAGAAGCGCGTCGGGCGCCTTCCCGGCGTCAGCGACGTCAAGGTCCGCTACGCCTCCGAACGCATCGAGGTCGCCCACGACCCGGGCCTGGCCAGCGTCGATGACCTGGTCGCGGCCGTCGCCAAGGCCGGCTACACCGCCCGCCCCGCAGCCTTCTGAGCGGCTCGCGCCTGCGTGAAAGGACCCCCACCATGAAACGGTTGATCTCCCTGCGAAGCACCTGGACGGTTCCCGTCGTCTCCGGGCTGTTGATCCTCACCTCGCTCGTGGCGGCCCGCGTCGGCGGGAACACCACACTGGGCGACGGCCTCATGATCGCGGCGGCGGTCGTCGCAGGCGCCCCCGTCCTCACCAAAGCGATCCGCGCCCTGGGGGCGCGCGTCGTCGGCATCGACCTGCTCGTGTCGATCGCTGCCATCGGCGCGATCCTCGTGGCGAACTACTGGGAGGCCGCCGCGGTGACCTTCCTGTTCGCCATCGGTCACGCCCTGGAGTCGGCCACGCTGAGCAAGACGAGATCGGCGCTGGCGGAGCTCATCGCGGTCGCCCCCGACGTCGCCGTCGTCCTGCGCGACGGCGAGCAGGTCGAGGTGCCCGCCGCCGAGGTCGTTCGCGGCGAGACGGTCCTGGTGAAGAACGGCGCGAAGGTGCCGGTCGACGGCGTAGTCGCGGCAGGGTCCGGTGCGCTGGATGAGGCCTCGATCACCGGTGAGTCGCTTCCCGTGGAGAAGGTCCCCGGCGACACCGTCTTCGCGGGCACGGTCTCGCGCGGTGGTCTGCTCCAGGTCACCGCGACCGGCGTGGGGGCGGATACGACGCTGGCGCGCATCATCCACCGGGTGGAGGAAGCCCAAGACGCCAAGGCGAAGACGGCGCAATTCATGGACCGCTTCGCCGCGTGGTACACCCCCGCGATCATCGTTCTGGCGGTCGTCGTGGGCCTACTCACCGGCGACGTCGTCCTCGCCCTCACCCTCCTGGTGATCGCCTGCCCCGGGGCGCTGGTCATCTCCATCCCCGTCTCCATCGTTGCCGGCATCGGCCGCGGTGCCCGCGACGGCATCCTCATCAAGGGCGGGGAGTACCTCGAGGCCTCCGCGCGGATCGACGCGGTTGCGCTCGACAAGACGGGCACGCTGACCGAGGGGCGCCCCCGGCTCGCTGCGATCATCACGATGGATTCCGGTGACGGCGACTCCGAGGCAGGCCTGACCGCGGACGACGTGCTGCGGCTCGCCGCGCGCGCCGAGGCCGGTTCGGAGCACCCGTTGGCCCGTCCGATCCTGGAGGCCGCAACCGATCGTGGGCTGGCCGTGCCCGGCCTGCCCGAGCACACCGAACCCGTTCCCGGTAAGGGCATCGTCGCGCACGTCGATGGGCGCAGAATCGCGGTGGGCAACCTGGCGCTCATCGGCGATGAAGGCATCGAGCCCGGGGAAATGGACCGGGCACGCCGTGCGGCCGGGGACCTCGCCGCCGCCGGCCGCACACCGATGGTGGTGGCGCTCGACGGCCGCGTCGTCGGCCTCCTCGGGGTGGCGGATCGCATTCGCCCCGATGCGCGCGCGATGGTTGCCGGTCTCCACAAGGCCGGCGTGGCGAAGGTCATCATGCTCACCGGTGACGTCGCCCCGGTGGCACATGCCGTGGGCGCCGAAGTGGGAATCGACGAGGTGCGAGCGGGGCTGCTGCCCGAGGACAAGCTCGATGCTGTGGCTGAACTCCAGGAGCAGGGCTACACCGTTGCCATGGTCGGCGACGGCGTCAACGACGCTCCCGCCCTGGCCACCGCCAACATCGGCGTGGCGATGGGCGCGGCCGGAACGGGCGTCGCGATCGAAACTGCCGACATCGCACTCATGAACGACGACCTGCTCAAGCTTCCCCAAGCCGTGTCCCTCGCCCGGCGCACCGTGGCCAACATGCGCCAGAACATCGCGGTCGCCCTGGGCACGGTGAGCGTGCTCATGCTGGGGGTGTTGTTCGGCGGTGTGACGATGGCCCTGGGCATGCTCGTCCACGAGGCCTCCGTGCTCGTCGTCATCCTCAACGCGATGCGGCTGTTGCGCAAGCGACCCCGGCCCGCGTCGAGGGACGAACTACAACGGGACGACGAGGCCCATGAGGGCGTCGACGTCGCGGAGGATGACCCCGCGGGCGCCGTCGCTGCGGATGAGGCCGGAGTCATGAAGTCGGCGTAGTTGCCGGCTGAGCGACTCGGGGGTGGTGTCGAGCAGCGAGGCGACGTCCTTCTTCGCCATCGGCAGCTCGACCCGCACCCCCGCTGAACTGTGCTCGGTCGGCAGCGAGAGCAGATACTCGGCCAGCCGCGACGTGACATCGCCGGAGATCAACGAGGCCAGGCGGGCCTCGACCTGGGTGAGGCGATGACTGAGTTCTTGGAGCATGCGCAGCGCGATCGAAGGATGTTCCGCCACCAACCTCCCCAGATCGGCATGGCGAAACACGCACATAGAAGTGGGCTCGGCGGCGGTCACGAAGTAGGCGGGCCGCTCGCCGGTAAGGAACGCTGACTCGCCGATGAAATCGCCAGGACCGAGGACCCGCAGGATCTGTTCGCGCCCCTCAACGTCGATGCGGGTGACCTTCACGGTGCCTGTGTGGACGACCATGAGCTGGGACGTCGGTTGGCCCGCAGCATGGGCGACCTCGTCCCGCTGCAGGCGAGACGGGACCGCCACGGCGGCCACCGCGAGCTGATCGGCGCGACTGAGGCCCTGGAACACCGGCACCTGTGACACGCATAGATCGTCCTCGACCACCTCGGCGACACGAGCCACTTTTGCACCCCTTTGTCGGCAGCGGGTATCTCGGGCGCCCCCCATGGTAAGCGGAGCATGGCAAGATCGGCCGGTGAGGAACCACGCAGACGCGGCGGCGGTCGCCGCCGGGACGGCGGGTCGCAGATGAGGCGGCGGCCCCGTATTCGCGACCCGCGCACCCCCGTGCTGTTCGCACTCATCCTGTCGATGGCGCTCATCGCGATGGACACCACCATCGTGGCGACGGCGGTGCCGCAGGTCGTTGCCGACCTCGGCGGGTTTTCTCTCGTCGGCTGGGTCTTCTCGATCTATC
>DATGSB010000223.1:0-4585 GCA_035303045.1 Actinomycetaceae bacterium
GAGCTCCACGCCATCCGCGAGGTTTCCGACGTCATGCGCCAGGGGCACGTGCTGACCGTGAGCCCGCGGGAGATGGAGTTCCACAACGGGGAGCACCGCCGCTTCGCCGAGGAAGACGTGCTGTACGTCGACTGCACGGCCAACGGGCTGGAGCGGCGGGATCCCGTGCCGGTATTCAACGACGGGCGCATTGTGCTGCAGCCGGTGGTGTATTGCCAGCAGGTGTATAGCGCCGCGTTTATCGGATATATCGAGAGCCGCGACATTTCGGATGAGCAGAAGAATGAGCTCACCGTGCCGTCGCACCACCCCGATACCGATGTCGATTACCTCAAGGCGATGCTCAGGAACCTGCGCAGTGAACTCCTGTGGTCGTATGACCCGGAGATTGTGCAATGGCGCCAGGATGCACGCCTCGCCGGTTTCGCCACGCGTATCGGAACGCCACTGCCTCCCGCCGGGCCGCAGCGCGAAGAGGCGCTGGAAAAAAAGCGCGCGCGGTTCTCCGCGACCATTGCCCAGATTGAACGTTTCCTCGAGAAGTTGGGCGAGGAAGTGCCCGAGTCGCAACCCCTGGCTCAGGTCACACAGAGCTGACCACGCACGTCAGCAACACCAAGCGGGGGGCGGGACCAGATCGGTCCCGCCCCCGCTTGTGTGTCGGTGTGTGGGCGTGTCGCCGGGCTGGATGTGCCAGCCTGCCCGCTACTACAGCTCGTTCCAGGCGTCGAGGTCCTCTACCGCCGCGAGGAGGCGGCGCAGGTAGTCGTCGAGATTGCGGTGTTCCTCTTCGGTGAGGGTTTCCTCGATGAGTCGCTGGGCCCGCATAGTGATGGGCAGCATCCGCTCGTAGATCTCGGCGCCCTGCGGCGTGAGCCGTAGCGGCCGGGTGCCGCGGGGGCCCTCGCCCTGGGCGATGTAACCCCGCTCGACGAGCCCGGCGAGGCTGCGCGAGATCGCGGCCTTGCTCATGACGGAGGCGGCGGACACCTCGGTGGCGGTCTGGCCGGGTTCGATCGCCAGGGTCGCCATGATTCGCCAATCCGTGGAGCCCAGGCCGAACTCTTCTTGCAGCGATTCGGATTCGCGGTTGGAGAAGATGCTGGAAATTCGGGCGAGCGCGCGCGGCGTGAATTTGCTGAGATCCATTGCCGCGGGCAGCGGAACGTCAATCGCTACCACCGACGGGGTGTTCATCACCATGTCGGGGCTGAATTTGTGGTTACGCTGCTCGGCGCCGCTTTCCACGCCCCCGCCTCCGCCTGACTGAACTTTTCCGACAGGTGAGTGAGGCATGGGGGTCCTTTCGTGATGCCGACCGGCAGGCCGCGCGTAACTAATCGCCAATTCTAGGCGCTTGGCGCTCTCGGTTGGGATGCTGCCCACATGGCAATCCGTCTCTTTTCGCGATGGGGTGCGTGGCGCGTCGGTCGCGGGCCGCGCACGGAGGGCGGGCCGAGGCAGCGGTGGGCAATGTCACCCTCCAGAATCGCTTGGAGAGCGGCGACCTGGTTACCCCCGCCGCCGGGGGATGGGTATGCTGTCTCTCGGCCTAAAGGCCACGCGCCCGTAGCTCAACGGATAGAGCATCTGACTACGGATCAGAAGGTTGGGGGTTCGAGTCCCTCCGGGCGCGCTTTGAATGTGCAGGCGAGCGCCGTCAATCCTTCTACTCCGCCGTCAACCCATCCGCGCCGACGGAAAACCTCATGCGTGCCGACGGAAACCCGTGAGCTACGCCCACCGAACGCCGTCCACGCGCGCTTAGGTCTTACTTTTCCGTCGGATGCGCGGTCTGGAACCGGTGAGTTACGACGTGATCCCGGGAGCCAGCAAGACGAGCTGTCTGGATCATGGGAGTCAGCACCGATGTGCGGCACGTGCCCGCCGCCAACCCGACTGCTCCGGCGTCCACCGACCCGCCGAGACGCGTCGCCCATGAGCGCTCCGCGAGTGACTCAAACCACGGTCACATGTAGCGGAATTCCGCGCTGATCTCACCCCTCGGACGCCCAGCGGCCGGCGAATTTTGCCCGTCCTCCCGTGGGTTAATGTTGATCCGGTCCTGATTCCCGTCCTGAACAGAGAAGCCCTGTGAAGAAGCACTTGCGGCGCCCGTTTGTGCGCGCCCTCGCCCCGTTGGCGGCCATTTCCCTCGTCCTCGCTGGCTGCGCGTCCGATACGGACGGCGACGCCCCCGACACCGGATCCAACGGTGGCAACGGCACCGAAGGCGGCGAGGTCACCGTCGCGGTGGCCCTGGAGCCCGGCCTGCTCGACCCGCACGCGGTGTCCTTCACCTATGCCAGCCCGATCATCCGCCAGGTGGTCGACTCGCTCACCCAGCAGGACGTCGACACCGGCGAGATCGTGCCGTGGCTGGCGACGGATTGGGAGATCAACGACGACGCCACCGAGTACGTCTTCACGCTGCGCGACGACGTCACCTTCTCCGACGGCGAGGAGCTCACCGCCGACGTCGTTGTCGCCAACTTCGAGGACATCCTCGAACTCAACGGCGGCCAGCCCACCGCCTACATGGGCGGCCTGTCGGAGATCGAAACCGTCGACACCCACGAGGTGCGCTTCATCTTCGACACCCCCAACACCTCCTTCCTGCAGGCGACCTCCAACGTGCGCCTGGGCATTCTGTCGCCGACGACGCTTGAGGAGACCGACCCGGCCGACCGCGAGGCCGGCGACCTCATCGGCTCCGGCCCCTTCGTCTTCGACACCGTCGACGCCTCCCAGGAGATCGTGCTGACGAAGCGCGAGGACTACGCCTGGCCCGCCGAGGGCACGCCCAACGACGGCGCCGCCTACCTCGACTCCGTCGTCTTCCAGATCATCCCCGAATCGACCGTGCGCACCGGCTCGATCATCTCCGGTGACATCGACATCGACCTCGAGGTCGGCTCCGACCAGATCGAGCAGGCCCGCAGCGCCGGCGTCACCCTCGAGCTCGCCCCGCAGTACGGGCTGGCCCACACCCTGCTCGCCAACGTGTCGGAAGACTCGCTGTGGAGCGATGAGGAACTGCGCAACGCACTCGCGGTGGCGGTCGACCAGGAAGAGGTCGGCGCCGCGCTGTCCGAGCAGCACCTGCCGGCCACGAGCGTCAACACCCACGCCTCGGCGTTCTACACCGACTTCTCCGACCTCCTCGGCGGCGCGGCCTTCGCCGACATCGACGAGGCCAACGAGGCCCTGGACGCCGCGGGCTGGGAGCTCGGCTCCGACGGTTACCGCGAACGCGACGGCCAGCGCCTCGAGGCCAGCGTGCTGCTGCGCCCCCACGCCTCCCGCGAGGCCGCGCTGCAGGTCGTGCAGCAGCAGGTGCGCGAGGTGGGCATCGACCTCGTCATCGACGTGCGCGACAGCGCCGCGGCCACCGTGGGGGAGGACGAAGGCGACTACGGCTTCGTGCTGTGGTCCCAGAGCCGCAACGACCCTGACAACCTGCGCGCCTACTTCGACCCCAACCAGGGCCGGAACCCCACCCGCGCCACCGACGACGGCTCCGAGCTGTACGAGCTGCTCGCCGCCCAGGCCGCCGAGGCCGACGTCGACGAACGCCAGTCGATCGTCGACCGGATCAACGAGATCGTGCTCAACGCCTCCATCGCCATCCCGCTCTTCGAGCAGGGCGCCCTCGTGGCCGTCGGCGACGCCGTGGCGAGCTTCGAACTCGACTCCGGCAACCTGCCCCTGCTGCAGTCGACGACGCTTGAGTAAGTAGTGCGGGGCAAGCCAGCCACGCGAGCCGGAGTGTCGGCGCGAAGCGCCCTTCGGATCATCGGGCGCGCCCTCGTGGTGCTCGTCCTCACCTACACGCTCGTCTTCGCGGTGCTCTACGCACTGCCCTCGGACCCGGCCGCGATCATGCTCAGCCAGAGCGAGGAGCAGGCCGGGGACCTCGAGGCCCGCGAACGGTTCCGCGAGGAACTCGGCCTCAACCGGCCGGTGATGGTGCAGTACCTCGACGGCATGTGGGGGATGGTCCGCGGCGACTTCGGCGTCTCGCTGTCGCAGCGTAGGCCCGTGCTGGAGGTGGTCGGCGGCGCGCTGCCGGCCACCTTCGCCGTCGCGGGGCTCGGCTTACTCTTCTCTGTCGTCGGCGCGGTGCTGCTCGCCGCGTTGGCCATGACGACGCGCTTCCGCTGGCTGGGCTCGGCCCTCAAGGCCATCCCGAGCTTCCAGGCGTCGCTGCCGGTGTTCTGGGTGGGGCTGGTGCTCATCCAGCTGTTCGCCTTCACCTTCCCGCTGTTCCCGCCGACCGGTAACCGCGGGTTCTCCTCGCTGATCTTGCCGGCGATCACGCTCGGGCTCAGCGCCTCGGCGTCCTTGGCCCAGGTGTTCATCTCCGCGCTGGAGACGACCTATAAGGAGCCGTACATCGTGACGGCGCGCGCGGCGGCCGCCCGGCCGTGGACGGTGTTCCTGCGCCACGCCTTCCGCAACGCCTCCATCCCGGCGATCACCATGCTCGGGGTCATCGTCGGCAACCTGCTGTCGGGCACCGTCGTCGTCGAAACCGTCTTCGCCCGCTCCGGGCTGGGCCGGGTCGTGCAGAACGCGGTGCTCG
>DATGSB010000224.1:0-16324 GCA_035303045.1 Actinomycetaceae bacterium
GGTGCCAAAGTGGTGCAGGGTGGGCACCGTTACCTTGTCAGCGAGGTGGAGCAGCCGCGGTAGCGCGGAGCCGTAGTAGGACACGAGCGCGTCCACGGGCGTGGTCGCGACCAGATTGAACGCCAGGCCCCCGCCGAAGCAGAAGCCGATGGCGCCGACCCCGCCCGTGGTTTCGTCGCGCCCGCGCAGCGCCTCGAGCGCCGCGGCCGCGTCGGCGAGCGCGTCGTCCCAGTCGAGCTGGGCCAACAGGGCCATGCCCTGGTCGAGCGCGTCGTCGGCGGTGTCGTCGATCTCGCCGTCGACGCGCCAATACAGTTCGGGCGCCATGACGACGTAGCCGAGATCCGCCAGGTCCTGGGCGCGCTGGCGGATGTAGCCGGAGACGCCGAAGATCTCCTGAAGAAGGAGCAATCCGGGCCCGCTGCCGGCCGGCGGTAACCACAGGTGGATCGGCAGCTCGCCGTCGGGTCGCGCCACGGCGGACGTCATTGCGGTCATGTGTTCCCCTCGAAGTCCCGTTCTGCGGTCACGGTACTCCCGCCCCTGGCAGCTCGGCGGTGCCGACGCGCGGCGCGGGAATGGCCGGGGGTTGGGCTGCCGGTCGCGTCTGCAGCGCCTCGAACGCCGCCTCCATTGCCCGATCGAGCTGGGGGTCGTTCTCGGCGAAGAAGTCGGCCGGCGAGGTGGCGACCTCGATGTCGGGATCTACTCCGTGGTTCTCGATCCCGAAGCCCGCGGTGTCGAAGGCGAAGGAGTAGCGCGGTTGCGTGACCGACGTGCCGTCGACGAGGGTGTAACGGCCGTCGATCCCGACGACGCCACCCCACGTACGTACCCCGACGACCGGCCCCAGGCCGACCTCCTGGACCGCGGCGTTGATGATATCGCCGTCGGAGCCGCTGTATTCGTTGGCGACCAGGACGACGGGCCCCCGCGGCGATTGGCTCGGGTAGGGCATGGGCGACGCATAGTGGCGCCCCGTGGCCCACGCGATGACCCGCGAGACGAGCCGGGACAGCACGAGTTCGGAGGTGTGCCCGCCGCGGTTGTAACGGACGTCGACAACGATCCCCTCGGCGCGAGAGGCGTGGCGCAGGTCGCGGTGCAGCTGGGCCCAACCGGAGGCCACCATGTCGGGGATGTGCACGTATCCCAGGCGCCCGTCGCTGCGGGTGGCGACGTATTCGCGCCGCGAGCGCACCCAGTCTTGGTAGCGCAGCGCCTCCTCCGATTCCAGGGGCACGACGACGACGCGCCGGTCCTCCTCCCCGCGTCGCAGGGTGAGTTCCACCGGGGTGTTCGCGGTTCCGGTGAGGTGGCGGGCGGGCCCGAATGC
The DNA here is from genome assembly GCA_035303045.1 of Actinomycetaceae bacterium. Lineage (GTDB taxonomy): Bacteria > Actinomycetota > Actinomycetes > Actinomycetales > Actinomycetaceae > DATGSB01. Next base: position 1,337 of record DATGSB010000224.1, read on the forward strand.
GGGTTCGACCGGCGTGCCGTCGACGGCGGCGATGATGTCGCCGACGCGGGCATCGACTCCGGCGGCGCGCAGCGGCGAGCGCGCCTGCGGGTCGGAGGACTCCCCGGGCAGCAGCCGCTCGATGCGCCAGCCGTGTGGGCCGGGGGCGAGATCGACGCCGAGAAGCCCGAGCCGCCGTTGCGCTTCGGCGGGGTCCTCCTTGGGGATGACGTAGGCGTGGGAGGTGTTGAGTTCACCGCCCACCTCCCACAGCACGTCGACGAGGTCGTCGTGCGTGCGCAGCCGCTCCACGACGGGGCGCCAGCGGCGGCCCACGGCCTCCCAGTCCACGCCGTCCAGGTCGGCGCGCCAGAAGTGGTCGCGCATGAGGCGGTGGTTCTCCTCGAACATCTGGCGCCACTCCGCGAGCGGGTCGACGTCGTACCTCAACCGACCGAGATCGACGGTGACGACGGCGGTGGGGTCCTCCGGGGAGGGCTTGGTGTCGCTTGCCTGGACGGTGACGGACTCGCCGTGGCGGATGACGACTCGGGTGCCGTCACCGGACGGCGCGTAGGAGTCGACCTTGTCGGCCACCGTGGTGCACCGGCGCTCGTCCCACGACCAGTGCTCGAGGCTATCGGCGGCCGCCTCCTCGCTCACCCCGGCCCGTCGGCTGCCCAACTCCCCGCGGTCGCCGGCCTGCTTGATCCACAGCACGCCGCCGGCCGCCGCCCTCAGCTGGCGATAGTCCCCCGAGGGCACCGGGAACGGGACGACGCGCTCCTCGGCGCCCGCGGCATCGAGGTCGGGGCTCGTCGGGGGCTCGTCGTCAGCCTCATCGCTCTTCTTGACCGGTGGCTGGCTGATGCGCCAGCCCTCGGCCGAGGGACCGAAGGGTGCCGGCTCTCGCGCGGAGAGCGGGATGAGCCAGGGCCGGGTGGATCCGAGGAAGGAGAGCGCGAACTCCTGGTTGTCGTAGCTCGGGTCGAAGGTGCGGTTGGAGAGGAAGACGACGTACTTGCCGTCGGCGCTGAAGGTCGGGTCGTGATCGTGGTACTTCCCGCTCGTGAGTGCGACCGGCTGCCCCGCTGTGGCGAGGTCGGCGATGACGATCTGGTGGAGGCTTCCCTCGACGCCCGTGGGTTGGGACCACACGAGGTAGCGGCCGTCCGGTGAGAAGCTCAACGAGGTGGCCTCCCCCTCGGCCGATGTCGCCACGGTGGTGAGGTTCTCGGTGGCGACATCGAGAAGGCGGATGACGCCGTCATGGGAGATCGTTGCCACGCGCTGCCCGGCAGCGTCGCTGGCGAGGTGCAGCACCCGTCCCAGGAGGCCGGCGGCGAGCCGGCGCGCAGGCCCGTCGGCCGACAGCGGGCAAATTTCGATCGCGTCCTCGCCCTCGGCGTCGGTGACAAACACGCAGGCACCGCTGCGGCCCAGCAGCGCGGGTTCGCGCACTCTCACGCCCGGGGTCGCGGCGAGGGCGCGGGCCGGGCCTTCGCGGTGACTCAGCCAGAACGCGGCGCCCCGCCACCCGATCACGCTGGCATCTCCGCCATGGTCGGGGACGATGTGGTCGAGATTCTCGGTGGGACGAGCGGCAATCGGCGGGGGCGGGCCAACGGGCACCTGCACGTCGATCCTGCGGGCCTCCGCGTCCACGTCGTCAAGCAGCCACAGTTCTCCCCGTGTGTGCCACACGATGCGCCGTCCGTCGGTGGTGGCATCGCGCACGTACCCGATGTCGGGGCCCTGGTGGGTGAGCTGGCGCGGTTCCCCCTCCCCCGGGGTGTCCCAGAGCCAGACATTGGCCTGCTCGTCGGCGCGGTCGGGGAAGCGCGCGGCGCGGTCGGAGACGAAGGCGAGGCGCTGCCCGACCCACATGGGGTCGACGAGTCCCGCCGGCTCATCGGGCAGGAGCTGGCGCCACTGCCCATCGGTGCGCAGCCAGAGGCGTGAGGCGGTGCCCCCGCGGTAGCGCTTCCAGTGGGCGGGCGCGCGGCTGCCGGGCGTGCTCAGCGCGACGTGGCCGTCGGCGGTGAGGGCAACGCCGGACGCCGGCCCGAGGTCGAGGCGTTCGGTGGCACCGTCGAGGGCCACCGCCCTGACGACGAGGTGCCGCACGTTGGCTTCGAAGGCGTGGCTGGCCGCGAGCACCCGGCCGTCGGGAGTCCACCCGAGCACGTGGGTGCGCTCGGCTCCCCACCAGGTGAGCCTGCGCGACGCGCCGCTGGCAAGCTCCACGACCCAGACCTCGGGGTGGCCGTCGCGGCGCGAGACGTAGGCGATGTGCTGGCCGTCGGGGCTGAAGCGCGGCTGCATCGCGGGCGCGCGGTCCGCGGTCAGGCGCCATGCGCGTCCACCCGCAAGTGCTGCGAGCCATACGTCGTCATCGGCGACGAACGTGAGGAGGTCGTCGTGAACGTGGGGATACCGCAGATAGACCATCGGGTCACGGTAGCGGCAGGCGAATGCGAGCCGCTAGGTGATCGTCACCCCGCGGTCGAACCACGTGAGGGCTGTTTCCTTGCCGAACGGCCATTGGTCGCGCAGCACGGCGGCCGGCGCGGAGGCAAACTCCGGCACCGGCAGGAGGTTGAGGCCGTTGGTCACCGGTCGTACGATCGCGTCGTCGCCGGTTCCCGCCAGCCGCCTCGCGGCGGCAACGGCGGTGTCGAAGTCGCCGAGCTCGTCGACAAGTCCGATGCGCCTGGCATCGCCCCCGCTCCAGATGCGACCGCGGGCGATCTCCTCGACGCGCTCGCGAGCCAGCGACCTGCCCTCGGCCACCCGGCCGACGAAACGGTCGTAGATTTCGCGCATCATCGTGTCGGCCCACTTACGCTGTTTCGGCGAGAACGGGCGGTGCGGGCTGGCAAACAGGGCGAGGTCGCGGCCCACCGTTTCGGGGTTGAGGCCGTGGCGGGCGTTGAGGTCGCGCAGTACCGGCTTGCCCACGACGACGCCGACACTGCCGGTGAGCGTGTAGGGGCTCGCCACGATGCGGTCGGCGTGGGTGGCGACGTAATAGCCGCCGGAGGCCGCGACTTCTCCCATGACGGCGACGACGGGGGTGCGGCAGGCGGCTACCGCTTGGGAGATGAGGTCGGAGGCCAGGGCGGAGCCGCCGGGCGAGTTGATGTAGAGGACGATCGCTTTCGTACCTTCGTCGCGATCCGCCTGCCGCAGAGCCGCGACGATCGTGTCCGACCCGCTACGCGGGCCCGGGATGAGGGGCAACGGCGGCGCGGACCTGGATCTGCCCGAGACGATGGGACCGATGACCGGGATGACGGCAATCTTCTGGGCCTTGCCACGCCGGGGCCGGCGGGGTGCGGCCGGGAGTGCGAGTTGGAGCGCCCGGGGCCATGGCGTGTCGGTGGTGGTGACGATGTCGGCGTCGGAGGCAATCCGCGTGAGGAGGCCGGCTTCCACCAGTTGCTGCGCGTTGGTGTAGGCGGCCTCGAGTGGGTCGGAGTCCGTGACCGTGCGGGCTTGGGAGACGTCGTGGAGCCAGGCGCTTTCGATCGCCTCGAGGTACGCCGTGAGCTGTTCGCGCTCGTGGGCGTCCATCTCGCTGTGCGAGAACTGGGTGAGTGCCGACTTGTACTCCCCGATACGCAGGTTTTCGAAGCCGATTCCGCGGGCGGCGAGAAAGGCGCCGGCAAAGACCTGTTCGGCCGCGAATCCCGGAACCGAGACCTCGGCGGATTCCGGTGCGACGACGTCGGCCAGCGGCGCGGTCAACAGCAACGTGCGCATGCTGACCCGGGGCAGGTATGCCACCACCCGCTTGCGCTCGGCGAGCCGCGCGAGGGCACGCCCGATGGCGTAGGCGGTGGCGGGCCCGAGGTTCACCTCGCCCACCCTGACGAGCACACCCGTAAGCCACGGCGCGTCTGCGAGCTTGGTCAGCCGGGCGGTGAAGGATTCGAAGCTCTCTTCGCGGCGTAAGAGCCCCTGGAGCCCCGCGCTTTCGTAGGTCGGATAGCTGCCGTGGACGTCGAGGACGACCCAGTCGGCGTCGGCCGGAACCGAACGCGGCGCGCGGGCGAACCTTGGGGTGCGACGAGAGGCCATGCGTCAGCGTAACGCCCAGCAGCCCAGCCGGGTGATGACATAGCAAACGGCGGGCCGGTGGGCCCGCCGTTTGCAGAAAACTCGCGACCGAGGCGTCGTCTAGCTCGCGGCCGCCAGCGCGGTGTCGGTCAGCTTCGGCTTGACGTCATCGATCACGGCCGCCCGGATGGCTTCTTCAGCCTCGTCAGCGGTGACCTTGAGGACGATGGCCAACTCGGCGGTAATGGGCCCCATCGCTTCGCGCAACAGGCTCATCTCCCCGAAAGAAAGGCGCTTCTCCTCGTTGCGTCGGATGAGGTCGCGCACGAGCCCCGCGATCGTGCGCACGTCACCGGTGCGCAGCAGCGAGGTGTTGTTCTTCATCCGTTGGGACCACACGGTGTCCGTGGGTTCGCTCGGGCCGGTGAAAATATCGAAGAGCTCACGGACGCCGTCCTTGGTGATCACCGAACGCACGCCGATCTCCTCGGCGCGCTCCAAAGGCATCCGTACCGACAGCTGCGGGTCGTGCACGTCGAGCTTGAGGTACTTCTTCGAAGCGTTCTTGATTTTTCGCGTCGTGATGGCGGTAATGGTTGCCGGGCCGTGATGCGGGTGGATGACGACCTGGCCCTTGGAAAACTTCATGCAGTTCCTTTCGAGGTTCGCTCGAAACTACGGCGTTGCGCACAGGCGATCCCTCGTCCGCTGCGAAGGAATCGCGCGCTGCAAAGCGACAGTTTCCACACTCAGGCCATTATTGTCTCATAATTCGGACATAATTGCTAGTCGCCGGGATATCCCTCGTAGGTGCGGCGCTGGACGAGGGCGGAACGGGCCTGGGCCATTTCGTCCCAGTCGATCGTCTCGTTGTGCCGCTCGAGCGTGGCTTCCGGCCCTTTCCCGGCGAGCACGACGGTGTCTTCGGCCGCGGCGGAGAACACAGCATGGCGGATCGCCGCCCTGCGATCGGCCACGCTGAGGAAGTTCCGCCGCCCTGCCTCCTGCGCCCCCCGCTCCATTTCCACGAGGATCTCGTGCAACGGGGTGTCGCGGTGATCCTCTTCGGTGAACACCACCTGATCGGCCAGCCGGGTAGCGACCTCGCCCAGCGGCGCCCGCTTGGAGGGGTCTCGCGGGCCACCGGCGGAGCCGAGAACCACCCACAGCCGCCCTTGCGTCGTCACCCGTACCGTCTCCAGCGCCTTCGCCAGGCTCGGCGGCGTGTGCGCAAAGTCGACGATGACGCGTGGTTCGTCGTCGTCTCGGGGCACCATTTCCATCCGGCCCGGGACGCCCGCGAACGACTCCAGCCCCGCGACCATGTCGCGCAGGTCACCGCCCATCGCCCCCACGGCGGCCAGCGCCGCGAGGGCATTGGCGATGTTGAATCGGCCGATCATCGGCAGCGTCACCGGCATCCGGCCGCTGGGGCTGTGCACGGTGAAACGCAGGCGCGTCGGCTCCTCCACGATCTCGCTTGCGTACCATTCCGCTTTCTCGTCGGCCGCGCTGTACGTCGTCTGGGCGGGGGCCACGCCGAGGAGGCGCTGTCCCCAGGGGTCGTCGAGATTGATGACGGCATGGCGTGCGCCGTCAACGAGCCGCGACTTGTCGGCGAAGTACTGCTCCATGGTGCCGTGGAAATCCAGGTGCTCACCGGTGAGATTCGTCCACACCGCCACGTCCACGTCGACGCCGCGCAACCGGTGCATGGCCAGTGCGTGGCTGGAGGCCTCGAGGACGGCGTGGCTGGCACCGGCGGTGCGGATGTCATCCAAGATCTGCTGCACCTGGGGCGCCTCGGGTGTCGTGAAGTGACTGGGAGGCTGGCGCAGCACGCCGTCCGGCAGCTCGTATCCGATGGTGGACAGCAAGCCCGTGGGCCGGCCGCAGCTGCGCAGCAGGTGCCGGACGAGGCAGGCCGTCGTCGTCTTGCCGTCGGTGCCCGTGACCGCCGCGATCGCCAACGACCGGCTCGGGTGTCCCGCGAGCACTGCCGCTGCGTCGGCCAGCGCCTCACGCGCGTTGGCCACCGTCAGGTACGGCACCGCGCAGGTCGCACCTTCGGGCAAACCCTCCCCCAGCACCGCTACGGCGCCGCGCTGGACCGCTTCGGCGATGTAGTCATGCCCGTCCGCCCGAGCGCCCCGAATGGCCACGTACGCGTCGCCCGCCTCCGCCCAGTCCGCGCGATGGGTCACGCCCGTGACAGCGACGTCCGCGATAGTCGGATGGTGGGGCAGGTGAAGCGCGGCCGTCAGCTCAGCGAGTCTCATTCTGCTTAGGATATGCGTCCGCGCGCGGCAGACGGCGTGAGCTGGATCCTAGGGACGTGGCCGAGGTCATGAGAGCGTGAGAGCGACGTCACGCGTTCCACGGAAGGTCTCTATGCCCGCTGTTCCCCTGTCCTCGTCGGCCAACGGCGCGGTCGCGCCGAGCTTTCTCGACCCCAGCGTGGTGGTCTTCGACCTCGATGGCACGATCAGCGACTCCGGCGCCGTCATCACCTCCTCGATCGCCGAGACCTTGAGCCATTTCGGCTATCCGGTGCCGGGCCCCGCTGGGCTCCTGCAGTTCGTTGGTCCCCCGATCCGCCAGGGATTCCTACGGCTGGGCGGCGTCGGCGAGGCGCACGTCGACGAAGTCGTGGCCGACTACCGCCGCAGGTACCGCACGAGGCTCACCCAGGCGCCGGTGTTCTCCGGGATGGCCTCGCTCCTGGGCGATCTTCACAATCGGGGCGTCCCGTTGGCCATCGCCACGTCGAAGCGTCAGTCGATGGCCGAGGAGGTCCTCGCCAACGACGGCCTGATCGAGCTGTTCGTCGTCGTATGCGGTGCAGCCGAGGATGAGTCTCGCGGCGAGAAGGTCGACATCATCGCCGACGCGCTCTCGGGCCTGCGCGAGAACCGCATCGATCTGTCGCGCCCGATCATGGTCGGCGACCGCCACCACGACGTGCAGGGTGCCCTCACCCACGGCATCGACGCGGTGCTCGTCGAATGGGGGTACGGCCAGGCGGGTGAGGACGACGGCGCCGTCGCGGTGGCGCACACGGTGGCCGAGCTCAGGGCGATGCTGATTCCGAGTCCTCGGAGCTGACCGCGTCGCTGCTCGCCTCCTCGGGGGCGACCTTTTCGGTCTCCTCGGCGGTGGCCGCCTCCACCGGGTCGCGCCGCCGCTGGCGGGCGCGGGCCACCACGAAGGTGGCACCGGCCAGGATCACTCCAGCGACGATCACGAGCACGGTTGTCGTCGCCCGACCCAACCATCCTTCGATGAGCGTCCGCGATGCCGAGGTGGGGTCGGCGAGCACGACGACCACGAACGCCACCGCGAGGCAGGCGAGGCCCACCGATGCGATGTTGGCCCACAGCCGCCGCTCGGTACGGCGCCGTAGCAGCCGTGCGGCCTTGATGATGCGCCCGGCGCGAACGATACGAAACGCGCCGAAGACGCGCACGAGCCGCAGGAGTTGCACCGGGCCGATCGCGAACACGACGGCGAGGAGCACGGCGAAGCTGAAGATCACGACGAGCCAGTTGCGTCGTAACCACTGCCACTTGTCGCCCGACACCGCGAGCAGCACCACCGTCTCGCCGATGAGGACGGCGCCGCTGAGCGAGTTCACCACGTTGCCCACGGTGGCGTAGGGCTCGCTGAACAGGGTGAGGAACACGGCCGGAACGGAGGCGAGGGCGGCCAACAACACGGGAACCGCTAAGCGGTTCTCCCAGCGTTCCTCACGGTTCACACCCCCGACGCTAGCCCAGCAACCGCGACGTCCGTCCCGCCTTTCGCGGGCAGGTCGGGTTCCGTAGCCCGCTACGCGTCGCGACGCTGCAGCGCGATCGTCCCCAGCCCGAGGCTCGCCACCCCGTAGGCGACGAGGATCGCGACGGCTTGCCAGTCGCCAAGCACGGGGTTGTCCCCGAAGACTCCCGAGACGCTCACGAAGGTGATGGCGGCGGGCAGCGGCAGGAAGCTCATGGCGTCCTGAACCCACGTCAGCGGCACGAACTGCAACACCGCCGGGATCACCAAGAGAAGCCCTAGCGCCGCCGAGATCGCCCCGGCGCCATGGCGCACCAGGGTGCCGATGCCCAGGGCCACCAGCCCCGTGACGACGAAGAAGAACGTCGTCCCACCGAAGACCTGCCACGTCTGTGGGTCGCTCAGGTGGGGAACGAGCTCGTGGGGTGCCAGCAGCGGGGCCGTTGCTCCGAAGGAGGCGAGGATCCCTGCGATGCTGAGCCCGACGACGACGATCGTGACGGCCCCCGCCTTCGCCCACAGCACGGCGAGGCGGTTCGGTGTGGCAGCAAGCGTCACGCCCATGGTGCCGGTCGCGTATTCGCCGGTGACGGCGAGCGAACCGAGCACCGCAACACCCACCATCGCCAGCTGGTAACCGCCCGTGACGACCTCCGCGCCGTGAGGGACCAGCCCGTCGGCAAGGATGAGGTCTGCGGCCGCGCCCTGGGCCACACCGACGAGGACCATGAGGGCGATCGTCACGACGATGAGCCACGCCGTGGAGCGCAGCGACAGCAGCTTGATGAGCTCGGCGCGCAGGCAACCGCCGGCATGCCAGCCCGGCTCAGGCGCGGGCCGCCGGAGGCGTAGGTGAGAAGCAGGGCGGTCGGTCGTAGTGGTCATGCAAGGCTCTCTTCCAGGTGCTGCCCGCGGTATTCCGCGGTCGTCGACGTCAGGTTCATGAATGCCTCTTCGAGGCTGGCGTGCTGCTCGGTCAACTCGTGGAGGACGATCGCTCGGGTCGCGGCTATGTCGCCGATCTGTTCGGCCCGTAATCCGCGCACGGCCAGCAGCCCCCGTTCCAGCGGGCTGACCTCGCCACCCGCGCTGCGTAGGAGGCTGTCGAGTTCGCCGGCGTGGGGTGAGCGCACGCGCACGGTCACGCCCATGGCGTCGTCGATGACGCCAGCGAGGGGGCCGGCGGCGACAATCTTTCCCCGCCCGATGACCAACAGGTGGTCAGCGGTCTGGGCCATCTCGCTCATGAGATGGGACGACAACAGCACGGTGCGGCCCTCGGCGGCCAGCTGCCGCACGAGGCCGCGCACCCAGGCGACCCCTTCGGGGTCGAGACCGTTGACCGGTTCGTCGAGCACCAACACTCGCGGATCGCCGAGGAGGGCCGCCGCGATTCCCAGGCGTTGGCCCATCCCCAACGAGAACCCGCCCACTCTGCGGGATGCCACCGGGCCCAGGCCGGTCATCTCGATGACCTCGGCCACGCGGGCGTCGGGGATCCGGTGAGTGGCGGCGAGCCCACGGAGGTGATCACGGGCGCTGCGCCCCGGGTGCGCCGCCCGTGCCTCCAGCAGCGCCCCCACCTCGAGGAGCGGCGCGGGGCGCGCCCCGTGGGGGCGGCCGTGGATCGTCACCGAACCCGACGTGGGTCGGTCCAGGCCGACGATCATTCGCATGGTCGTCGACTTGCCGGCCCCGTTGGGGCCGAGAAAGCCGGTGACGGCGCCCGGCTGAACCGTGAAACTCACGTTGTCTACCGCAGTCTTGGGGCCGTAGCGCTTCGTGAGTCCGCGTGCTTCGATCATCAGGGTCCTCGATGTCGGTGGTGATGTGGCTACCCACCACCCAACCCCGTGCGACACCGCACCGGATCAGGCCCCTTCCCGCACTCGGCCCTGAATGTTCCTCGGTGAGCCCCGAGGAGCCTCTCGGGGTTCTCCCTGAGGCCGTGCCCGGGTCAGCCCCGGGACGTTTTGCCGTCGCCGGCTGGGTTACCCCTGCCGGAATCTCCGGCGCTGTCGTCGTCCGCCGCGTCGTCGTCCGCCGCGTCGTCGTCGGCGGCGTCCTCGACGGCCTCCGCCCGCAGCTCGCGGGCCTCGGCCACCTGCTCCTCGTACTTGCGGCGGTCCTTGTCGATCTTGGTGGTATCGCGGGCCGGCAGCTGGATGTCTTCCTCCGCCGCGATCCCCATCTGCAATTGGCGCACGCGCTGCAGTTCGGCATCGAGTTCCGCGCCGAACAGCAAGATGAGGTTCATGATCCACAGCCACAGCAGGAAGATGATGACGCCGGCGAGCGAACCGTAGGTCTGGTTGTAGCTCTCCCCACCCATGAGGCTGATGTAGAGCCCGAGGCCGGCCGTCGCCAGCGCCGCGACCACGAGGGCGACGATCGCCCCGGGGCTCATCCACCGGAACTTGGGAAGCTGCACGTTGGGGGTGACGTAGTAGAGCAGGGCAATGATGATGATCGCGATGAGCACGAGCACGGGCCACTTGGCGATGTTCCACACCATGAGTGCCGTCTCGCCGAGCCCGACGAGATCGCCGATCGTGCGCGCGATCGGGCCGCTGACGACAAGCATGAGGGCAGCCGCCGCGACGAGCACGATCAGCAGCGCGGTGAACGCGTACATGATCGGGCGCAACTTCCAGAACGGTCGGCCCTCGGCCACCCCGTAGATGCCGTTCATGGCGCGGCTGAAGGCGTTGACGTAGTTCGATGCCGTCCAGATCGCGGTGAGCAAGCCGATGATGAGGCCCAGCCCCGCGCCGCTGGTCTCGGTGATGGAGGCGATGGGCCCGCGCAGCTGCTCGGCGGTCTCGGGGGGCACGACGTCGCTCATCGTGTCGATGAGCGCGTTGGTGGTTGACTGGCCCTGGCCGAGTAGTCCCAAGATCGACACGAGGGCGATGAGTGCCGGGAATATCGACAACACCCCGTAGTAGGTCAGGGCTGCCGCCTTGTCGGTGAGCTGATCGCGGCTGAACTCCGCTGCAGAGCGGCGTAGCAGGTAGCTCCAGCCCGGCTTGGTCACGTCTGTCGGCGAGTCCATGTCCCTAGCGTCAAGGAGAACAGGGCATCATGCCAGCGGAACACAGTGGGCAACCTACCGGCGCAGGCACCGCGCGGCGGTGGCTTCTGCTCGCCGGAGCGGTCGGCTGCGAAGTGGCCGGGTCCCTGTCGCTGCGTGCAGGCGTCGATCAACCCGGCTGGTACGCGGCGGTCGCGGTCGGTTACCTGGGCGCCTTCGCCCTGTTGGCCGCGGTGCTGCGCGAGGGCATGGCTCTCAGCGTCGCCTACGGCATCTGGGGCGCGACCGGTGTGGTTCTCACCGCCGTCCTCGGCGCCGCGCTCTTCGGCGAACCCCTCACGGCGGTCATGGGCCTGGGGGTCGGGCTCATCGTGGCGGGCGTGCTGCTCGTCGAACTGGGCTCGAAGCGCCCCGTCGCCCACGTGAAGGAACGCTGATGGCGTGGCTGCTGCTCTGTGGTGCGATCGTCGCGGAAGTTGCCGCCACGTTGTCCCTGCGAGCCAGCGTGGGGGGTCGCCGCGCCTGGCTCCTTGCCGTTGTCGTGGGGTACGGCGCGGCCTTCGTGCTCCTGGCGATGACCCTGCGCCATGGAATGGGCATCGGGGTCGCCTACGGCGTGTGGACGGCGGCGGGGGTGGCGCTCACTGCTGTGGCCAGCCGCTTCCTCTTTGACGAGCCCCTCACACTCATGATGATTCTCGGGATCGTGCTCATCGCTTCCGGCGTCTTCCTCGTCGAGTTCGGCGCGGGCGCCGCCCGTTGACTTCGGCGCGGGCGCCGCCCGTAACTACTGGCCCTTGACGTTGATGATCTGGCGCAGCACCTCGTCGACGGAGACGAGGTCGGCGGCGTCACGCATGACGATGTCGATGTCCTTGTAAGCGTCGGGAATCTCATCGATGAACGCCGCGAGGTCCCGGTATTCGATGCCTGACATCCGCTTGCGCAGGTCGTCGTGGCTGAACTCGCGCCGGGCGGCCGAGCGCGAGTAGGCCCGCCCCGCGCCGTGGGGAGCTGAGCACAGCGCCATCGCGTTCCCCTTGCCGGTAACCACGTAAGACGCCGCACCCATCGACCCGGGTATGAGGCCGCGTTGGCCCTCGTGGGCCGCGATCGCTCCCTTGCGCGAGACGAGCACTTCGCGCCCGCCATGCGTCTCGGTCTCGGTGTAGTTGTGGTGGCAGTCGATCTCCTCGACGCGTTGCACCGATTCGCCGACGAAGCGCTCGATCTGGGCGAGCACGCGATCGACCATCACGGCCCTGTTGAGGCGGGCGAACTCCTGGGCCCAGTGGAGGTGGCGCAGGTAGGGCTCGAACTCGGCGTCCTCCTCGCTGAGGTACGCCAGATCCACCTGAGGGAGCTCGCGCCCGTGGGTGCGCGCCCGGTCCTTGGCGGCCGCGATGAAGCGCCGCGCGATGCGGTTGCCAACGCCGCGGCTGCCGGAATGCAGGAACGCCCACACGCCGTCCTCGCCATCGACGACGACTTCGATGAAGTGGTTGCCCCCGCCCAGCGAGCCGAGCTGGAGGCGCCAGTTCTTCGCGAACTCCTCGGGCGCGACGTCGAGCCGGTCGGCAAGCTCGGTGAGGTCGGCGATGGCGCTCGGGGCGCTTCCCCACTCCTTGCGGTTGTAGCGCCCGGGGCTCAGCGGGATCGCGCGTTCGATCTGTTCCCGCAAGAACGCCAGGCCGCGGCGTTGCCGGCGCAAGGTCTCGCCCCGAAACTGGGTACGCACGGCAACCATCCCGCACCCGATGTCGACCCCGACGGCCGCGGGGATGACGGCGCCGAGGGTGGGGATCACCGATCCCACGGTGGCGCCCATACCCGGGTGCGCGTCGGGCATGAGCGCGACGTGCGGGTGGATGAACGGCAGCTGGGCGCTGAGCTCGGCCTGCGCCAGAGCCTGGTCGTCGATGATCGAGGCCCACGAGTACAACCGGTCGTTGATCTTGCGCATGCCACCACCATCTCAGGTTGGCGCCCCGGTCTCGCTAGGGTGGCGACATGAGCAGCGTGTTTACGAAGATCATCAACGGCGAGATCCCCGGTCGTTTCGTGTGGGCCGATGACGTCTGCGTCGTCTTCGCGACAATCGCGCCGATCACGCCGGGCCACATGCTCGTCGTGCCGCGAGCCGAGGTCGACCACTTCACCGATGCCGACGACGACCTCCTCAGCCACCTCATGGTCGTGACCAAGACGATCGGAGCGGCACAACGCGTGGCCTGGCAGGCCCCGCGGGCCGCCGTCCTCGTCGCCGGCTTCGAGGTGCCCCATCTCCACATTCATGTGCTGCCCGCGTGGAACCAGGAGGCGCTGAGCTTCAGCCACGCTCGCAGCGATGTCCCCGCCGAGGAGCTGGACTCCGCCGCGGAGCGGGTGCGGGTAGCGCTGCGAGCGGCCGGGCACGACGCCCACGTGCCCACCGCGTTGACCTCCCCCGACCTCGCCTAGGGCCGGGCAGGCACCGACGTCAGCGCGAGATCCACACCGCGCGCACGACGGGCTCACCGAGTTCCACCGTGCGCACCTGGACCGCGCCGTCCTCGTCGGCGGTAGGGCCGGCGACCTCGAGCACCGCGGTGCCGGCAAACTCCCGCTGCTCCACCACGCTCACCGCGGCGTCGAGGTGGAGCCCGCTCTCGGCGAGCAGGCGCAGCACGAGCGGTTCGTCATCGGAAATTCGCACCACCGTTCCCCGGCTTCCCGGCGGGGCCTCCGCCAGGCACACGGCTCGCGGCACGCTGACGTGCCCGCTGGCGTCCGGGATCGGGTCGCCGTGCGGGTCGCGCCTCGGGTGGCCGAGGAAGGCGTCGATGCGATCGACGAGGCGGTCGGAGACGGCGTGTTCGAGGACTTCGGCTTCGTCGTGGACCTCGTCCCAGCTGTAGCCCAGCCGCTCGACGAGCACGGTCTCGATGAGGCGGTGACGACGCACCATTTGTAACGCCGCCTGGCGGCCGCGGTCCGTCAGCGTGATGAGGCCGTAGCGTTCGTGGTGGATGAGGCCCTCGCTGGCGAGGCGGCGCACCGTTTCCGACGCCGTCGAGGGAGAAACACCGAGGCGCGCCGCCAGGGTGGAGACGCTCACCTGCGGTGATCCCCACTCACCTTCGGAGTAGATCGTCTTGAGGTAGTCCTGGCTGACGTTGGACTGGGGAAATTTCACTACTGCTCACCACATGAGTGCCCACTGCGACCAGAAGGCGGCAGTGACGAGGGCGATGATGACGACGTACCAGGAAACCGTCAGCAGGTGGCGTTCCATGACGAGGAAGCGCCGTAGCCCCTCCGGGAGGCCGAGGTGCCCCGCTTGCGCCGCGCGGCCGAGAACGTGGAAGAAGATCGGTGGCATGACCACCCACACGACGAGGCAGTAGGGGCACAGGCCTCGGATGACGGCCAGGGCCTGGTATTGGAACCACACCGTTGCCAAGGCCCCCAAGGCGGTGCCGATCGTGAAGCCGAGCCACACCCACCGCGGCAGGCGCGCACCGGCGAGCAGGGCGATGCCGAGGAGCACGACGATGCTGAACGCGATCGTTCCCAGGAGCGCGTTGGGTACGCCCAGCGCGGAGGACTGCCAGCTCAGCAGGAAGTTGCCGCACCCCACGATGGGGTTGATGTCGCACAGCAGCGCCGCATCGGGGTCCCGCGCCAGTTTCTGGCCCGAGCGCAGCAGCATGACGGCCGCCCACAGGCCGGCAAGCCCGCCGATGATGAGCAGCCACGCGAGGCCCCGACCCGCTCCCCCGCTGCGCTGGTGCGGCGTTGGCTCGGCGGGGTCGAGCGCGAGCGCCTCACGCTCCTCGGCGAGCAGGTCCCCGTCGTCTGCCGGGGAAGGGGGGGATGAGCCCACGGGTGTCTCCGATCTCAACGGTGCCCCCCTAGTATGAGCGCGCCCGCGCCCACGTCACGCCCCGCGAGTCTCATTCATCCTCCGGTGTCGCGGGAAGGAGATCGCCGCCGGGCCCGATGACGGGATCGGGATCGGGAACGTGCCGGGGGAAGGCGTACCACGGGCCGAGTGCGACTTCCGCGGCGGGCGTGATCTGGATGATCCGGTACGACAGCGGGTTACCGCTCTCGGGGTCGACGCGCAGGACGGTCATCTCCGCTGTGCCCCGCAG
>DATGSB010000225.1:0-14310 GCA_035303045.1 Actinomycetaceae bacterium
CCCGAGGCGGCAGCGGCGGAGGCGGTGAAGACGAAGGGAAGCTGGCGGTATGCCTCGTGCCACGACGGCGTGGAGGTGTTGCTCAGCAGGACGGCGGTGTAGGCGGCCACCGGTGGGGCCGTGATGCCGGCGGCGACGCCGCCGACCTTGCCGGCCTGGCGCAGCAGCTGCCGCAGGCGCGGGGTCGTCGCGTCGGGGAGCAGGCCGGCGATCTCGTCGAGCGCGGCGATGCTGGCGGGCGCGGCGTACAGGGAGAGCAGCCACGTGCCCACCGACATCGGGGAGGTGAGCTTGACGGTGCGCAGCATGTTGAGGAACCGCGATGGTTTGCCGAGGTCGCTGATGAGGGCGACGAGGCTGACGGTGAGCCCGCTCACCGCTGCGAGGCGCCCGACGCGGCGCATCGTCGTGCGCCCGGTGAGCTGGGCGCCGGCGGCGAGCAGTGATGATCCGGCCGCCAACCCGCCGGCGAAGATGTAGATGGGGATCTCGATGGTCCACGGCGCCGGTTTGACGATCTGGCGGCCGTAGTAGGAGGAGACCTCCGCCTCGGGCACCACCTCGGGTTCCCCGCTCCCCCCGCCCCGGCGGCGGCGCCCGCCGGACGCCGTCATCGCTTTCTCACAAACGCGGCGACCACCGCCGCCATCAACCCGAGCCCGGCGATGCCGGCCCGGTTGAACATCCGCGGCAAGTCGCGAGTGGTGACCACCGGGTCGGGCGGCAGCCCGTAGACCTCTGGCTCATCCAGTAGCAGGAAGAACGCCCCGGTTCCGCCGACACCGTCGTTGGGGTCGTGGCCATACAGCCGCGCTTCGCTCACGCCTGCCTCCTGCAGGGTGGCGCGGCGCTGCTCGGCTCGTTCCCTCAGCTCCTCGACGTCACCGAACTGGATCGAGTCGGTGGGGCACGCCTGAGCGCACGCCGGCTGCATCCCCGCGCCGAGGCGGTCGTAGCACAGCGTGCACTTCTGGGCGATCCCGACGTTCTGGGCGCCCTCCGGCTCCCTGCGGCGTTCGATGACGCCGTAGGGGCAGGCGGCGACGCAGTAGCCGCACCCGTTGCACACGTCGTCCTGGACGACGACCGTGCCGAACTCGGTGCGAAACAGCGCGCCGGTGGGGCACACGTCGAGGCAGGCAGCGTGGGTGCAGTGCTTGCAGACGTCGGACGACATGAGCCAGCGGAAGTTCGGCAACGGGGCGCCGTGAGCCGTGTCCCCCTCCTCCACCTCGGCCTCGATGGGGGGCCCAAGCGGGCTGCCCGGGGGGCCCAGGCTCGGCATCCCGAGATCCACCTTGGGGGCCCCGGCGGTGGCGGTGGGCATGGGCTGTTCGATGAAGGCAACGTGGCGCCAGCTGTTGGAACCCAGTGCCCCAGTGTTGTCGAAGGACATGCCCAGCAGGTCGAATTCCTCGGTGCTGGGCAGCAGGTTCCATTCCTTGCAGGCCACCTCGCACGCCTTGCAACCGATGCACACACTCGTGTCGGTGAAGAATCCCTTGCGCGGCGGCGGGTCGCTGTATCCCGCGTCGACCGCGGGGTCGATGGGGCCGAAGAGGCTGTTCTTACTGACCATCGGTGTCTCCCTCCTCGGGCCTCGGCGCGGCACGGTCCCCGGTGAGAATCGGGTTGCCGCGCGCGCCGTCCGCTCCGGCCCGCTGGCGGTATTCGGCTACGTATGTCAAGAGTTCTGGCCCTCGAGGCCGGCGCCCGGGCCGCACGTCGCACGTGCCGACCTTCGTTTCTTGGATGTAGACGTTGGCGTCGAGCGTGATGCCGAAGAGGTCATTCGCGGAATCGCCCACGACCAGGCCGGAGGTGCCCCAGTGGTAGGGCAGCCACACCTGGTGGACGGTGCGCCCCGCGACCCTCAACGGGCGCATGCGATCGGTGACGATGACGCGGGCCTCGATGGCGGCGCGCGCGGTGATGATGTGGGACCAACCGAGGTGTTCCAGGCCGCGTTCCTCGGCCAACTGCGGCGACACCTCGATGAACATCTCGGGCTGCAGCTCGGAGAGGTAGGCGAGCGTGCGGCTCATCGCGCCGGCGGTGTGATGCTCCGTCAACCGGCTCGTGGTGAAGATGATCGGGTAGGGATCCTCCTCCTGCTGCGGCGGGCTGGGGTGGATGGGGTTGGTCCGATCGCGGTACTCCACGCGGGTGGGGTTGGCCTGCTGGCCGTACAACGGGTTGGCGAACGGGGACTCCACCGGCTCGTAATGCGTGGGCAGAGGCCCGTCGACCAGTCCCGCGGTGGCGAAGAGTGCCCCCTTGCCGTCCCCCTGCATGATGAAGGCGTCGTCCCCGTCGAGGCCGGCGACTCCCTCCGCGCCCGGCGCGCTGCGGTGGTGGGGCGGCTTGTCCGCCGGGAAGTCCGGCACGTCGAGTCCCGTCCATCGCTGGGCGTCCTCGTCCCACCACACATAGGCCTTGCGTTCGCTCCACGGCCGCCCCTCGGGGTCGGCCGAGGCGCGGTTGTACAGGATGCGGCGGTTGGCGGGCCAGGCCCAGCCCCATTCCGGGGCCACGAGGGACTGTTCGCTGCCGGGCTTGCGGCGGGCTGCCTGGTTGACGCCGCCGGCGAAGACGCCGGAATAGATCCAACAGCCGCCGACCGTAGAACCGTCGTCGCGCAACTCGTTGAAGGAGTCGACAAGGCGACCGGTGTCGACCTCGTAGCCGTTGATCTCCTTGAGCACGGCCTCCGCCGAGGGCTCCTCGTTGGGGTCGTGGGTGGGGTAATCCCATGCCAGGTCGAGGATCGGCCTGTCGCGCTCGAGGGTGGAGGCCGCCAGTCGCTGCCGGATCTTGCGGCCCAGGTGGTAGAAGAACCACAGCTCGGAGCGGCGGTCCCCCGAGGGGTCCACGGCCTTGTCGCGCCACTGCAACATGCGCTGGGTCTGGGTGAACGTGCCTTCCTTCTCCACGTGGGAGGCGGCCGGCAGCAGGAACACCTCGGTGCGACACTCCTCGGTGACGATCTCCCCGGTTTCGATTTCCGGGGAGTCCTTCCAGAAGTTGGCGCTTTCGATCTCGTACAGGTCGCGCACGACGAGCCAGTCGAGATTGGCCATCCCCAGGCGCTGCGCGCGGCCGTGGGCGGAGCCGACGGCCGGGTTCTGCCCCAGCAGGAAGTAGCCGTTGACCTTGCCCTCGATCATGTCGAGCACCGTGCGGTAGGTGCCGTGGTCTCCGCTGAGGCGGGGCAGGTAGTCGTAGCAATAGTCGTTCTCCGCCGTGGCGGCATCGCCCCAATAGGCCTTGAGGAGGCTGATGGCGTAGGACCGGGCGTTACCCCAGAAGCCCTTGCGCCCGGGCAGGCTCATCGCCGCCACCCACGAGTCGAGGTCGGGGTGCTTGTCGGCGTGCGGCATGATCAGGTAGCCGGGCAGCAGGTTGAACAGCGTGGGGATGTCGGTGGAGCCCTGAATGCTCGCGTGCCCGCGCAGCGCGAGGACCCCGCCTCCCGGCCGCCCCATGTTGCCCAGCAGGAGCTGCAGGATCGACCCCGTGCGGATGTACTGCGCTCCCACGCTGTGCTGCGTCCAGCCCACGCTGTAGACGAGCGCGGTCGTGCGATCGCGGCCCGAGTTCTCCACCCACGCCTGGGCCAGGGAGTAGAACTGCTCCTCGGTGATGCCGCAGGTGTCGACGACGAGCTGCGGGGTGTAGCGCGCGAAGTGGCGCTTGAGGATCTGGTAGACGGTGCGCGGGTGCTGCAGCGTTTCGTCGCGCTCGGTGCCACCGGCCCGGGTCGTGCCACCGGCACCGGTTTGCTCGGCCGTCGGAGGCTCGCGCCGCGCATGGTGGTCCTCTCCGGAGTTCTCGCGCCCGGCGTACTGCCACGACCGCGGGTCATACGTGCGCGTCTCGGGATCGAATCCCGAGAACAGTCCGTCGAGGTCCTCGGTGTCGGCGAACTCCTCCGACACGATCGTGGCGGCGTTCGTGTAGGCCAGCACGTACTCGCGGAAATCGAGCTCGTTGGACAACACGTAGTTGATGATCGCCCCGAGCAGGACGATGTCGCTTCCGACGCGCAGCTGAATGAAGTCATCGGCCAGCGCACTCGTACGCGTGAACCGGGGGTCGACGTGGAACACGCGCGCGCCGCGTGCCTTCGCCTCGGTCACCCATTGGAAGCCCACCGGGTGGGCCTCGGCCATGTTCGAGCCCTGGATGATGATGCAGTCCGCGTTAACGAGGTCCTGCTGGTAGTTCGTGGCACCACCACGGCCAAAGCTGGCCCCCAGACCGGGGACCGTGGCGGAGTGTCATATGCGCGCCTGGTTCTCGATCTGGATGGCGCCGAGTGCGGTGAAGAGCTTCTTGATGAGGTAGTTCTCTTCGTTGTCGAGCGTCGCTCCGCCGAGGCTCGCGATGCCCATGGCCCGACGTACCGGCCGGCCCTGGTCGTCGGTGTCCTGCCAGCTTGCTTCGCGGGCGGCCACGACGCGGTCCGCGATCATGTCCATCGCGGTCTCGAGGTCGAGCTCTTCCCATTCGGTGCCGTAGGGGCGGCGGTAGCGGATCTTGTCGAGCCGCCCCGGCCCCGTGACGAGGCTCTTGGACGCCGAACCCTTCGGGCACAGCCGGCCCCGGGAGATCGGGCTGTCGGGGTCGCCCTCGATCTGGATGATCTTCTCGTCCTTGACGAAGACCCGCTGCCCGCAGCCGACGGCGCAGTAGGGGCAGACGCTGCGGGTCACGCGGTCGACATCGAGGGTGCGCGCGGCGATCTGGTCGGTCTTGCGCGAGCGGGCGGCCTTGCCGCGGCCGAGCGGGTCGATGCCGCGCAGCTGGCGCACCACGGGCCAGCCCAAGAACGCGTTGGTCACCGTCGCCCTCCTCTCGCTTGCTCCCACACCCTAGCCCGCCACCCGCGAGCGACGCGCGCGAACCGCCCGTCGTTCTGTTGAACGAGTTCTATCGGACGATGATCGCGTGTTCCTGGCGGGGCACGAGCTCGCCGATGACGGGGTGGCCGGGCAGTTCGCCCGCGACGAGCAGCCCGCCGGACGTCTGCGCGTCGGCCAGCAGGATGAGCTCATCGTCGTCCACCGCGGCCGACAGATTCGGTCGCACCCAGTCGAGGTTGCGGCGGCTGCCGCCCGGCACGAATCCCTGGGCCAACGACGCCCGAGCGCCGTCGACGTAGGGCACGGCCGCGGCGTCGATGACCGCGCTGACGCCGCTGGCCCGCGCCATCTTGTACAGGTGGCCGAGCAGGCCGAAGCCGGTGATGTCGGTGGCGCAGCGATGCCCCGCGGCCACCGCCGCCAGCGAGGCCTCCCGATTGAGAGTGGTCATCACGGTGATGGCCTCCTCGAACCGTTCGCCCGTGGCCTTGTGGCGGTTGTTGAGGACGCCGAGGCCCAACGGCTTGGTCAGCGTGAGGGGGATTCCCGGGGCGCCGGTGTCGTTTCGCAGCAGCTTGGCGGCGTCCGCGAGCCCCGTGACGGCTTGGCCGTACTTGGGTTCCGGATCGTCGATGCTGTGGCCGCCGCCGACGATGACGCCGGCCTCGGCGCAGATGTCTGCTCCGCCGCGCAGCACTTCCGCGGCGATGTCGAAGGGGATGCGATCACGGGGCCAGGCGAGCAGGTTGATGGCCACGACCGGGCTCCCGCCCATCGCGTAGACGTCGGAGATGGCGTTGGCAGCGGCGATCCGGCCGAAGTCGTAGGCGTCGTCGACGACGGGGGTGAAGAAGTCTGCGGTGGCGATGACCGCCTGGGTGCCGTCGATCCGCACCGCCGCGGCGTCGTCGCCGTGCTCCACGCCGACAAGGAGATCCGCGTGCTCCGATGCGGGAAGAGAACCCAGTACCCGTTCGAGTTCGCCTGGGGGGACCTTGCAGGCGCACCCGCCCCCACTTGCGAACTGCGTCAACCTCAACTCTGCGTCGGTAGTCACCATTCGATTGTAGGTGGGCCTTTCGATCGTCGGTGGGCCCGCGCAGGCGCCAGGAAGTCTCGCCGGGTCGTTAAGCTGGCCTGCGGAGGCGTACCTCGTCTGGTGACGGGCGCGGTCTTCAAAACCGTTGTGGTCGGGCATCCCGGCCAGGCGGGTTCGATTCCCGTCCGCCTCCGCCATCGACCCAGGAGGAGCCGCAGGTGACAGATCCGCGTCGCGCCACGCCGTCCACCGACGCCGTGCTCGGCGCACCGGAGCTGCGGGAGGCCGCCCTGCGCCTCGGGCGCGAGCGGGTGCGGGCGGCCGCCCGGAAGGCACTGCAGCGTTGCCGCGACGGTGAGGTCGATGCCGCCGATGTCGTCGCCACCAC
Organism: Actinomycetaceae bacterium; assembly: GCA_035303045.1. GTDB lineage: Bacteria > Actinomycetota > Actinomycetes > Actinomycetales > Actinomycetaceae > DATGSB01. The sequence continues at coordinate 6,293 of DATGSB010000225.1, forward strand.
GCTCGCCTCCTTGCCACCGACCGCGGCGTCGTTGCGCCCGGTCATCAACGCCACCGGCATCCTCGTTCACACGAACCTCGGCCGTGCCCCCCTGTCAGCGGCCGCGGTGACGGCCATGACGGCCGCGGCCGGCACGACCGACGTCGAGCTCGACCTCGCGACCGGGCGCCGGGGCCCGCGGGGGCGCGGCGCGCTCGCAGCACTGAGCGCGGCCGTGCCCGAGGCGGGTGGCGTGCACGTCGTCAACAACGGGGCCGCCGCCTTGGCCCTCGCCGCCGTAGGGATGGCGGCCGGTCGCAGCATCGTCATTGCCCGCGGGGAACTCGTGGAGATCGGCGATGGCTTCCGCATCCCGGAGTTGCTCCAATCGGTCGGCGCGCGCCTGCGGGAGGTGGGCACGACCAACCGGGTTCATCTCGACGACTACCTCGATGCCATCGACGACGACGTCGCCTTCGTCCTCAAGGTGCACCCCTCGAACTTCGCGATCACCGGTTTCACCTCCACCGTTGCCGTGCGCGAGCTCGCGACCCTGCCGGTTCCCACGGTGGTGGATATCGGCTCGGGCCTCCTACGCGACCATCCTCGGCTGCCCGCCGAGCCCTCGGCCGCGACCGCCCTGCGCGACGGTGCCACCGTCGTCACGGCCTCGGGGGACAAGCTGCTCGGTGGCCCGCAGTGCGGATTGCTGCTGGGTGAGGCCACCACGGTGCAGGCGTTGCGGCGCCACCCCGTCGCCCGCGCGCTGCGCGTCGACAAGCTCACCCTCGCCGCCCTGGAGGCGAGCATCGCCGGCCCGGCGACGGTCGTGGCCGAGGCCTTAGCCCGCTCACCGCGCGAGCTGCGCGCACGCGCCGAGGCCGCGGCCGACGCCCTGGCCGGGACTCTCGACGTCGAGGTCGTCACCACGGCGGGCGCCGTGGGCGGCGGTGGCGCCCCCGGGGTGGAACTGCCCAGTGCCGCCATCGCGGTGCCCGACGTGCTCGCCGCCGCGCTGCGGGCCGGCGATCCGGCGGTGATGGGCCGGTCCCACCGCGGCCGGCTGCTGCTGGACCTGCTCGCCGTGCCGCCGCAGGAGGACGCCTTCCTCATCGCGGCCCTGCGAGCCGCCGCCGAGCGACGTGGCGGGGAGGGCGATTAGTGCACGTCGTTGCGACCGCCGGGCACGTAGACCACGGCAAGTCCGCGCTCGTGCGTGCCCTCACCGGCCGCGAGCCCGACCGGTTGGCCCAGGAACGCGAACGAGGCTTGAGCATCGAGTTGGGGTACGTGTGGACGACGTTGCCCGCCGCCGGCGATGTCGCCTTCGTCGATGTCCCCGGGCACGAGCGTTTCATCTCCACGACCTTGGCGGGGCTGGGCCCCGTGCCCGTCGTCCTCTTTGTCGTCGCTGCCGATGATCCGTGGATGCCGCAGGCCGCCGAGCACCTCGCGGCTCTCGACGCCCTCGGCGTGCGGCGCGGCCTCCTGATCATCACCCGAGCGGACCTCGCCGACCCCGCCGAGGCACGCGCCGCCGCTGCGGCGGAGCTCGCCCGCACGTCCTTGCGGGGCGTGCCCGCCCTCGCGGTGAGCTCGCGCACGGGCGAGGGCATCCCCGCCGTGCGCGAGGCGCTCGACGCGCTGTTGGCCGACACCCCGCCGGGGGACGCCGACGCGCCCGCGCGCCTGTGGGTGGATCGATCGTTCAGCGCCAAGGGAGCGGGCACGGTCGTCACCGGCACCCTGCAGTCCGGCACCATCCGCGCCGGGGACGACCTCGCCCACGGTGCCATCACGGTGCGGGTGCGCAGCGTGGAAACCCTGGGCCGTCGCGTGCCCCAGGCCGCGGCGCCGGCCCGCGTGGCACTCAACGTCACGGGTGCAGTCGAGCGCGGGGACGTGCTGGTCCAGCCGGGTGCCTGGCACCACAGCTCGCTGCTCGATGTCCGGCTGCATCCCTCGGCCCTCGCCGAGGACGCCGCTCCCCCGCGGCAGCCATTACTGCACATCGGCGCGAGCACGATGGCGGTGCAGCTGCGGCGGCTCGGCGAGCACCACGCCCGGCTCCAGCTGCCCACCCCGCTGCCGCTGCGCATCGGGGACCGGGGCCTCATCCGTGATCCGGGCACCCGACGCCTGTGGGGCCTCACCGTGCTCGACCCGGTGCCCCCGGGGCTGGGGCGGCGCGGGGCCGCAGCCAGGCGTGGGGCCGCGTTGCGCGACGCCGACGGGAGCGCCGACCTCGCTACCGAGGTCGCTCGCCGCGGGATCGTTGCCCGCCTCCTGCTGCGACAGCTCGGTGTGGATGGCGCCGAAACGGCGCAGCCCCCCGCGGGCGTCATCGAGGCCGGGGAGTGGCTGTTGAGCAGCGAGCACGCCGCTGAGCTGTCGCGCCACGCCCTGCGCGCGGTGCGCGACCACTCCCGGGCGGGGCCGCTGCAGCCGGCCCTAACGCTGGCGGGGCTGGCGGCCAAACTCGGGGTCCCCAACGCCGCGGTCGTGCAGGCGATCATCAGACCGCCGCTGCACGTGCGCGAGGGGCAAGTGGTGGAAGCCGACGAGCCCGCGGTGGCTCCCGAAGTTACGGCGGCCGTCGCCGCCCTGCGGGCCGAGCTCGTCGAGGAGCCGTTCGCCGCGCCCACCGCCGAGCGAATGGCCGCGTTGGGCCTCACGGATGAGGTGCTGGCGGCCGCGGTGCGCGCGGGCCTCGCCCTGCGCCTCGACCGTCACGTCGTGTTGCCCGCAGGCGCCGACGACGCTGCCGCTCGCCTGCTCGCCCAGCTCCCCCAGCCCTTCACCGTGAGCCAGGCACGCCAGCAGCTGGGCACGAGCCGCCGAGTCGCGTTGCCCCTGCTGGCCCATCTCGACCGCACCGGGCGGACGCGGCGCCAGGGTGACGATCGGCGCCGCGTCACCTGAGCACTAGTGCGCGAAGTGCCTCGTGCCGGTGAAGTACATCGTGACCCCCGCAGCCTGCGCGGCGGCAATAACCTCGTCGTCACGCAGCGAGCCCCCCGGCTGCACGACCGCGCGGACCCCGGCGTCGAGGAGCACCTGTAGGCCGTCGGCAAAGGGGAAGAAGGCATCGGAGGCGGCCACCGCCCCGCGCGCCCGCGCGCGGCTCTCCTCACCCAACGAGTTGGCGCGCTCCACGGCCAGTCGGCAGGAGTCGACCCTGTTGACCTGTCCCATGCCGATCCCCACGGCCGCGCCGCCCGAGGCGAGGAGGATGGCGTTGGATCGGGGCGCGCGCACCGCGCGCCAGGCGAAGGCCAGGTCGGCGAGGGTCTCTTCGTCGGCGGCCTCACCGCTGACGAGGCGCCACTGGGCCGGGTCGTCCCCTGGGGCGTCGATGAAGTCGGGGGATTGCACGAGCACGCCGCCCTCGATGGGGCGCATGCTGACCCCGCTGGGGGGCTCGGCCACCTCGAGGAGTCGAATGTTCTCCTTGCGGGTGAGGATCTCCCGGGCCTCGGGGGTGTAGCCGGGAGCCAGCACGACCTCGGTGAAGATGTCGGCGACCTGTGCGGCCATCGTCGCGTCGACGACCTCGTTCGTGGCGATGACGCCACCGAAGGCCGACACCGGGTCGCAGTCGTGGGCGAGGCGGTGGGCCTGGGCCACGTCGTCGGCCACGGCGATGCCACACGGGTTGGCGTGCTTGATGATGGCCACGGTGGGGTGCTCACCGTGATCGTGCGCCGCCCGCCACGCGGCGTCGCCGTCCACGTAGTTGTTGTAGCTCATCGCCTTGCCGTGCAGCTGGGTCGCCCCAGCCAGCCCCGTCGCTCCGGTGTCGGCCGAGTACAACGCCGCGCGCTGGTGGGGGTTCTCGCCGTAGCGCAGCACGTCGCTGCGCCGCCAGGTGGCGCCCAGCCACTCCGGTAGCTGCTGCGATTCCTCCTCCGGGGCCGCGACGCCGCCGAGCCAGGAGGCGACCTGTACGTCGTAGGCGGCGGTGTGGCGGAACGCCTCGGCGGCCAGGGCTTGCCGTTCGGCCAGGGTGAACCCGCCCTCCGCCGCGGCACGCACGACGTCGTCGTAGCGGGCTGGGTCGATGACGATGGCGACGTTGGCGTGGTTCTTCGCCGCCGCGCGAACCATGGTCGGCCCGCCGATGTCGATCTGTTCGATGCACTCGGCCGTGCTCGCGCCGCTGGCGACGGTGTCGGCGAAGGGATACAGGTTGACGATCACGAGGTCGAATCCCTCGATGTCGAGATCCTCCAGCTGCGCGACGTGCTCGGCGCGTCGGCGGTCGGCGAGGATGCCGGCGTGCACGGCCGGGTGGAGGGTCTTGACGCGCCCGTCGAGGCATTCGGGAAAGCCGGTGACCTCCTCGACCGGGGTCACCGGGACCCCAGCGGCGGCGATCTGGGCCGCCGTCGACCCCGTGGAGACGATCTGAACACTGGAGTTGTGCAGCGCCCTGGCCAGTTCCGGTAGGCCCGTCTTGTCGTAGACGGAGATGAGGGCGCGCCGAAGCGGAAGAGTGGATTGCGAGGATTGCGGCGTGGTCATGTGGCTGGCTCCCGGGTGCGCGTGTAACCGATGGGGCACCCAGGCGGACGGTGCCCGCAGAACAACGTTCGGCCGCTCCCCGGTGGTGATCTCCACCTAGTCGCCAGTCACGGCCAGGTGCCAGCCTAACCCGACCCGAGGTGCACCCGACGCCCCTCGATGCGCCATCCCTCGCGGGCCAGGCGCCCGACCTGCTCGACGAGCTGGGCCCGCTCGGCGACCTTGATCCGCTCCGTCAACGACTCGAGGTCGTCGTGTGGGTGCACGGGAACAACCGTCTGGGCGATGATCGGGCCGGTATCGGTTCCGCCGTCCACGAAGAACAGCGTGGCGCCCGCGACCTTGACGCCGTACGCGAGCGCGTCGGCCGGCCCGGAGACGCCCGGGAACGCCGGCAGCAGCGAGTTGTGGGTGTTGACGACGCGATCGGCGAATCGGGAGAGGAAGCGGGGTCCCAGGAGCTTGAGGAACCCGGCGCTGACGACGAGATCGGGGTCGACCGCCGCCACCGCCTCGGTGAGCGCGAGATCCCACGCCGCGCGGGTGGGATAGTCCGCGACGCGCTCGACGAAGGTGGTGATCCCGGCGTCCTCGGCGAGCCGTTGGCCGCCGGTCTCCGCGCGATCTGCGCCGACGGCGACGATCTGCGCGCCATAGTCGGGATCCGCGGTGGCGGCCAGGAGGGCGGCGAGATTCGATCCTCCGCCGGAAACCAGAACGACGACTCGACACGGGCGCACGGACCAGAGCCTAGTCACTGCGCAATGACAGACTGGCCACCATGTCTGATGCCGGCCCCCCTCCCCGATCGCGTCCCACCCCGGAGGCCGCCCGCAAGGCGGCGCGGCCCGCCATGTGGTTCGCCGCCGTCCTGCTCGCGGCCATGTGGATATCGACGATTGCCGCCAGCCTGCCCGCGATCTTGGCGGCCACGGCACTCGCCGTGACGGCGCTCGTATTGGGGATTCGGGCGATCATTGCGCTGCGGCGCGAACGGATCGGCGGGTTTCTCCTCATCGTGCTCGTCGTCAGCCTCGGCCTCAACCTCCTGCTGTTGCTCAGCTCCGCGGCCCAGCTGATGTTCTGGCAGGAGTACGTCGAGTTCGCCGATTGCATGCGCCGCGCGATCACCAACAGTGCCCGCAACGAGTGCAATAGCGCGTTGGAGGAGGCGCTGATGAGCCGGACGTGGGGGTCATTTGTCGGTCAGGGCCCCTCGAGCGGGCTGCCCGCGGCGGTCTCCTCTGGTTAGTCTCGCCCAGTGGCCAAGAATAGGAATCGTCTCCCCGTTGGGTTCATCATCCTCCTGGCCGCCCTTACCGCCCTGGGCCCCCTCACGATCAATCTCTACCTCCCGGCGCTGCCCCAGATCAGCGATGAGCTAGGCGCCGGGCCCGGGCAGGCCCAGCTGACGATGACGACGGTGCTCGTCGGGTTGGCCGCGGGCCAGCTCCTCCTCGGCACGATCTCCGACGCCACCGGGCGTCGGCGGCCCCTCGCCATCGCGCTGGGGCTGTACACCGTGTTTTCCCTGGCGATCGCCGCGGCACAGTCGGTAGAACTCCTCATCGTGCTGCGCTTCTTCCAGGGCGCGCTCGGTGCGGCCGGGATGGTCATCGCCATGGCGGTCGTGCGCGACAGCTTCGACGGCCTCCGGGTCGCGCGCGCCATCTCCCGGCTCATGCTTGTCGTGGGGGTCGCACCGGTGCTGGCGCCCGCCCTCGGCTCCCAGCTCATGCTGCTGGGCTCCTGGCGTCTAATGTTCGTCGTCTTAGCCGTGGCGGCACTCGTCCTGCTCGTCTTTGTGCTGTTCGTGTTGGATGAGTCGCTGCCGCCCGAGGCTCGCCGCGCGGGGGGAACCGTCTCGGCGTTGCGTGCCTACGGTCGCCTGCTGCGCGACCGTACCTTCGCAGGGTTGGTGCTCATCGTCGGGTTCATCATGGCCGGGCACTTCACCTACATCACGTCCTCCACATTCGTATTTCAGGAGTTCTACGAGGTCAGCCCCCAGCTGTACGGCCTGTTGTTCGGCGTCGGTTCGCTCGTCGTCACGGCCGGCACCCAGATCTCCGGTGCCCTCGTCGGCCGGGTCACGCCCGTGCGGATCCTCGCCGGGGCACTCGCGGTTGCCGCGACGGGTGCGGTGGCCACGATCATCACCGTCACCGCCGTGGGGACCGGGCCGGGCGGCCTGGCGTGGTTCATGGTTGCGTTGCTCCCCACGATCGGCGCGGTCGGCGTGTGCTTTCCCACCGTCGCCGCGGTTGCCCTGGCCCGCCAGGAACGGGACGCCGGATCGGCCGCCTCCCTCATCGGGGCGTCCCAGTTCGGCATGGCCGCCCTCGGACCCCCGCTGAGCGGGCTCGTGGGGGATTCCCCCGTGAGGATGGGCGTGATCATGCTCGTCATGTTCGTCATCGCCGGCAGCGCCGTCCTCGCCGTGGCGCGCGGCCTGCGCAGCCTCTCGTAGGGATCCATTCCCCGTGCGATCGCTCGTGTGCTTGTTACCGTGGCGATGAGGGAGGACGACATGACAACGGAGACCAACACGACTTTGCCAGCAGGTACGCGGGTGGCGTTCCTGCTCACGAACGGATACGAGGACAGCGAGCTCACCAGCCCGTGGGACGCGGTGGCCGCTGCCGGCGGTGAGCCAGTGCTCGTGTCCCCCATCACCGACGAGGTCGAAGGCAAGAAGGGGCACACCCAGGGCGTGGACCTGCCGGTCGCGGAGGCCTCGGCCGGCGACTTCGCCGGCCTCGTGCTGCCGGGTGGCGTCGTCAACGGCGACAAGCTGCGGATGGAACGTGACGCCGTCAACCTCGTTCGGGAATTCTTCACCCAGCACAAGCCCGTGGCCGTCATCTGCCACGGTGGCTGGATCCTCACCGACGCCCAGGTGCTGTCGGGCCGGATGATGACCTCCTATCCGAGCCTGCGGACCGACCTGCGCAACGCGGGCGCGACATGGGTGGACGAGGAAGTCGTCGTCGATCAACACCTCGTCTCCAGCCGGCGCCCGGATGATCTGCCGGCCTTCAACGCCGCGTTCCTGCGCCTGCTGGCAGAGGCGACGTCATAGCCCCTGACCGCACCCTGAGACGGCGCCAGGCCACGGTGTGGGCAATCCGGCGGAGGTGAGAGAATCGCAGCAGATCTGCTCGTGACCTGCTGGAGGTTCTGCTCTATGGCCCTGCCCTTTGACGACAATCCCCGTTTCGCCGATTACGCCCACCCGGAGCGGCTCGTGAGCACCGAATGGGTGGCACAGCACCTCGGCGCGGAGGGTCTCGTCATCGTCGAATCCGATGAGGACGTGCTGCTGTACGAGGTGGGCCACATCCCGGGTGCCGTGAAGATCGACTGGCATACCGATCTCAACCATCCCGTCACCCGGGATTACCTCGACGGCGAGAGCTTTGCGCGGTTGATGAGCAAGCACGGCATCACACGTGACAGCACCGTTGTCTTCTACGGCGACAAGTCGAACTGGTGGGCGGCCTACGCGCTGTGGG
>DATGSB010000226.1:0-2970 GCA_035303045.1 Actinomycetaceae bacterium
TGGAACCTATGAGTAACGACGGACTCCCATGAGTGAGCGCAGCCAGCCTGCTGGATCCCAGGAGCCAGCGCGCCGTCGACGCAGCCAGCCTGCTGGATCCCAGGAGCCAGCGCGCCGTCGACGAAGCCAGCCTGCTGGATCCCATGAGCCAGCGCACCGTCAGCGCGCCCAGCCTGCTGGATCCCAGGAGCCAGCGCGCCGACGACGCGCCCAACCGGCTGGATCCCAGGAGCCAGCGCCCGGCGGCGCCGCGGCTCTCTGGGTGGGCGGGGGACGTCTTCGCCGGCGGGCGGCGTTAGGGTCTACGAATGCGAATTGCAGTTCCGCGCGAAATCAAGGACTCAGAAGGCCGCGTGGCGATCACGCCGTCGGGCGTTCACGAGCTGGTGCGCCATGGCCACCAGGTGGGCGTCGAAACCGGCGCCGGCGCCGGGGCGTCCATCAGCGACGCGGACTTCGCCGCCGCGGGTGCGACCGTGCTACCCGATGCGGCCGCCACGTGGGAGTTCGGCGAGCTCATCCTCAAGGTCAAGGAGCCGGTGCCCGCGGAGTACGACTTCCTGCGCGAGGGACAACTGCTCTTCGCCTTCCTTCATCTCGCGGCCAACAAGGAACTGACGGCCGAGCTCGTCAAGCGCAAGGTGACCGCGCTGGCCTACGAGACGGTCGAGCTGCCCGACGGCAGCCTGCCGCTGCTGGCACCGATGAGCGAGGTCGCCGGCCGGCTCGCGCCTCAAATTGGGGCCTACTACCTCATGAGCGCCCAACAGGGCCGCGGCGTCCTCCTCGGCGGCGTATCAGGGGTGTACTCCGCCCGCGTCCTCATCCTCGGCGCCGGGGTGGCCGGCATGAACGCTGCCACGATGGCCATCGGCATGCAGGCGGACGTCGTCGTCATGGATCGCGACATCTCGCGGTTGCGGCTCGCCGACGCCCAGCATCGGGGCCGCTGCCAAACCGTGGCTGCCAACGCCTTCGAGATCGACCGCGCGGTGGCCAGCGCCGACCTCATCATCGGCGCCGTACTGCTGCCCGGGGCCCGAACCCCGCGACTCATCAGCAACGAGCAGATCGCGACGATGAAGCCGGGCAGCGTGGTCGTCGACATCTCGGTGGACCAGGGCGGCTGCTTCGCCGATTCGCGCCCCACCGCCCACAGCGACCCCACGTATCGGGTGCACGACACGACGTTCTATTGCGTCACGAACATGCCCGGCACGGTGGCAAATACCTCGACGTACGCGCTGACGAACATGACCATGCCCTACGTGCTGCAGCTCGCCGAGCAGGGCTGCCGCGAGGCGCTGCGCGGCTCCGATTCCCTCGCGAAGGGCGTGGCCACCCACGGGGGCGCGCTGGTCTCCGAACCCGTCGGCGCCGCGCACGGGATGCCCACGACCCCGCTTGCGAGCCTGCTGGGATCGCCAGCCTAGGGGGCGATGAGTTCGGCCAGGATGCTGGCGAACACCGCCACGCCGTCGGTGGCGGCGCCCTCGGGGCCGGTGACGGGGTCGATGGCGTTCTCCGGGTGCGGCATGAGGCCGACGACGTTGCCCGCAGCGTTGGCGATTCCGGCGATGCCTCGCGCGGAACCCGTCGGGTCGTCCCCGTCGTAGCGCAGCACGACGCGCCCGGCGCTCTCCAGCTCGTCGAGCTCGGCTTGCGTCGCCACGTACCGGCCGTAGGCGCAGCGCAGCGGCCACGTGACCGACGCCGCCTCCTCATACCCGCCGAGCCACACGTTGTCCCTGCTCGTCACGCGCAGCCGCTGGTCGGCTGCCACGAAGCGCCGCCCCTCATTGAGCGCCAGCGCTCCGGGCAGTATCCCGGCCTCGCACAGCACCTGGAATCCGTTGCCGATCCCGAGGATCGGCACGCCGGCCTCGGCCGCCGGGATGACTTCGCGCATGACCTGGCTGCGGGCCGCCAGCGCCCCGGGCCGCAGATAGTCTCCGTGCGCGCTGCCACCGGGAACCACGACGGCTGCGACGTCGCCGAGGTCGGCATCACCGTGCCACAGCCCAACCGGGCGGGCTCCGGCGAGCCGCAGTGCACGCGCCACGGTCGAGGCGTCGGAGGTGCCGGGGAAGGTGATGACGCCAACGCGGACTCGCTCGTCGTTGGCATCGGAGTCGTCGCGCGGGCTGAATGCCCGCAGGTGCTTCACAGTTCGTCATCCTCGACGGCGGCGACCCGGGTGACGTCCTCCAGCGACGGGTTGGCCAGCAGGCTCGAGGCAAGTTCGGCCACCCGCGCCAGCAGCGCGTCGTCCACCTCGCCATCGACGTCGATCTCGAATCGCTTGCCCTGGCGCACGTGGCGGACCCGCTCCAGCCCCTCGCGCGGCAGGGCGGCGGTGATCGCCTTGCCCTGCGGGTCGAGGATGACGCTCTTAGGCATGACGTCGACGACGATTCGACCCATGGCTTTGCTCCTCATCGTGTGGTGGCAGCGGCGCCAGTCTAGCCGCGCCAGCGCCTCATGCCCGCAGAGTCGTTGCCAGCGGACACGCCCACACGTCCAGGCCGCGGCGGCCCACCCGGTTGAGGAAATGGAAGACGTCGCGCAAGGACCGGGGCAGGGTGGTCTCGGTGTAACGCACCCCGAGGTCATGGCAGTACTCCCGCACGAGCGGGGCCACGCGTCGCAGGTGGGGGCGGGCCATCGAAGGAAATAGGTGGTGCTCGACCTGGAAGTTCAGTCCACCCATGAGGAAGTCGACGTGGCGCCCGCCGCTGATGTTGCGGCTCATGAGCACCTGGCGCCGGAGGAAATCGATCCGGACGTCGGGCGGCACGATTGGCATCCCGATGTGGTTGGGCGCAAACGACAGTCCCATGTAGAGGCCGAAGACGGCGAGCTGGACGCCGATGAACGCCGCCGCCTTGCCCGGGGACAGGACGAGGAGGACGAGGGCGACATAGCTACCCAGCCTCGCGAGGATGAAGGCGATCTCGATGCCTCGCTGCT
>DATGSB010000227.1:0-4821 GCA_035303045.1 Actinomycetaceae bacterium
AGCCCGCAGCGCTTGCCCAGCACGGCGAGGAAGATCTTGGCCTTCTGCTCACCGAAGCCGGGCAGCTTCTTCAGGCGACGCAGGATCTCGGGCCCGTCGGGGTCGCCGTCGGTCCACACCCGGGAGACGTCGCCGCCGTAGTCGTCGAGTACGGCGGCGCTGAGCGCGATGATGCGCTTGGCCATCGAGCCCGGGTAGCGGTGGACGGCCGGGGTTTGGCGCATGACCTCGGTGAGCTCCTCGAGGTCGATCCCCGCCAGCCGTTCGGCGTCGAAGCCGCCGAGCCGCCCATGCAGCTTGTGCGGGCCGGCGAACGCGCTCTCCATGGTCACTTGTTGATCGAGCAGCATGCCGATGACGAGGGCGAGCGGGTCGGTGGACAGCAGCCGGTCAGCGGCCTCATCGCCGGTGAAGTGCAGGTTGTGGTCCATGCCCTGATCCTGCCACCGGGCGGTGGCGGCTACGACCCGGCGACGACCTCGAGCACGGCTTGGCCGTAGCGCTCCAGCTTCGTGTCGCCGACGCCCGAGATGGTGCGCAGCTCGGGGAGCGTGGCGGGCCGGGTTTGGGCGATGCCCGCGAGCGTGGCATCGGGAAAGACGACGTAGGCCGGCACGCCCTGCTCCTTCGCGGTGGTCGCCCGCCAGGCGCGCAGCGCCTGGAAGAGTTCCTGCTGGGGTTCGTCCAGCTCGGCCGCGGCGGCCTGGACGCGCGGGGCCCGCGCCGGGCGGGGCGCGCGCTCGGGTTCGCGGCGCAGTCGCACCTCGCGCTCCCCTCGCAGCACCGCGGCGGCGTCGTCGGTGATCGCTAGCACGCCGTAGGCGCCCTGCACCTGCAACAGTCCCTGGGCGAGCAGTTGGCGCACCACCCCGCGCCATTCGGTGTCGGAGAGTTCGGTGCCGATGCCGAAGGTCGACAGCTCGGTGTGGCGCATCCGTCGCACGCGTTCGGTGTCGCGGCCCAGCAGGATGTCGATGAGGTGGCCGGCGCCGAATTGCTGGCGGCGTTCGCGCTGCAGCCGCACGATCGTGGACATGAGCTTCTGGGCCGGCACGGTGCCGTCGAAGGCCTCGGGCGGCTGGAGGCAGGTGTCGCAGTTGCCGCACGGGTCGCTGGCCTCCCCGAAGTAACGCAGGAGCTGTTGGCGTCGGCATTGCACGGTTTCGCACAGCGCGAGCATCGCGTCGAGGTGGAGGGTTTGGGCCCGCTTGCGCTGCCAGTCGCCCTCGCCGTCCTCGATCATCCGCCGCTGCTGGACGACGTCCTGCAACCCGTAGGCCAGCCAGGCCGTGGCGGGCAGGCCGTCGCGCCCCGCGCGCCCCGTCTCTTGGTAGTAGCCCTCGACGCTCTTGGGCAGATCGAGGTGGGCGACGAAGCGCACGTCGGGCTTGTCGATCCCCATGCCGAAGGCGATGGTCGCGACCATGACGACGCCGTCCTCGCGCAAGAACCGGCCCTGGTGACGGGCCCGGACCTCGGCGGGTAGGCCCGCGTGGTAGGGCAGTGCGGTCACCCCCTGCGTCGTCAACCATTCCGACGTCTTCTCCACCGAGGCGCGCGACAGGCAGTAGACGATCCCCGCCTCGCCGGTGTGCTCGTCGCGGATCAGCCGCAGCAGCTGTCGGCGTGCCTCCTGCTTGGGGCCGATCCGGTACTGGATGTTGGGCCGGTCGAAACTGGAGACGAACACCCGGGCCTCGGTGAGGCGCAGGTTGCCGGCGATCTCCTGCCGCGTCTCGGCCGTCGCGGTAGCCGTGAGCGCGATGCGCGGCACGTCGGGCCAACGCTCGTGCAGGATCGTGAGGCCAAGGTAGTCGGGGCGAAAATCGTGCCCCCATTGGGCGACGCAGTGCGCCTCGTCGATGGCGAACAGTGACACGTGCGCACGGTCGAGCAGGTCCGTGGCCACGGGCAGACGCTCGGGGGCCAGATAGAGCAGGTCGAGTTCGCCGGCGAGGAGACGGCGTTCGACGTCGCGTCGCTCCTCGGGGCCTTGGGTGGAGTTGAGGTAGGCGGCGCGCACCCCGAGTTGGTCCAGGGCGTTGACCTGGTCGTGCATGAGGGCGATGAGCGGGCTGATGACGACGCCGGTGCCCTCACGCACGAGCGCGGGGATCTGGTAGCACAGGCTCTTGCCGCCGCCGGTGGGCATGAGCACCAGGGCGTCCTCGCCGCGGATGACGGTGTTGATGATGTCGGCCTGCTCGCCGCGGAAGGCGTCATACCCCCACACGCGGGTGAGCGCCTCGAGCGGGGAGGATGCTGCGGCGGCCGCCCGAGCCGCCGGCACCGAGGCAGCGGTGGGCGCACCGGTCGCGAAGGCGGCTGCGAGCTCCGCGGCGTCGGGCTCATCCCATTCCGGCGGCGGGGGTTCATCCCACGGGTCGGGTGGCGGCTCGTCCCAGTCCGGGCCCTGTTCGTCCCAGCCCGGGGCGTTCCACGTGTGTGCCACCTCGCCAGGGTAACCAGTGCCGCTGACGCGACCGCTCTGCGAGATACACGCACGTGAAGCGCAGGAGTCCGGCCGCAGTCGACCGGTGTCGCTGTTACTGCTCCTCGCGCAGCGCCTCGGCGATACGTTGGCGCACTTCGGAATCGTGCAGTCCTCCCAGTGGCGGGGCGTCCGCCGCCGCGCCACTACGCGAACCACCGCGCGTGTCGGCGGGGTCCAGCAGGCGTTGCAGCCCGGCCCGCAACACCCGGGGGTCGAGTTCAACGCCGCCCGCCAACAGGATGAGGCCGGCCCCCTGATCCAGGGCGGCGAGCAACGCGCCTAGGTCTTCAGCCGAGATCGGGTCCTCGGCCGCGCGCGACTCCCGCGCGATCTCGGTGTACACCGCGGTCAGGGCGTCCATTCGCTTGCCCATCTCTGCCCGCAGCCGCTCGTCGCGGGCGGCGTAGGCGATGAACTCCAGGGTCGCGAGCGCGAATCCCGTCATCGCCTCCCGCAGCTGCTCGTTCTCCTCGCGGCTGACGTCGCTCGCCCGCGGCTGCTCGAACACATCCCACCGCCCCTGGGACAGCGCGGCTTCGATGTTGAGGTCGGTGACGGCGAGGAACAGGTCGGCCTTGCCGTCGAAGTTGGAGTAGACGGCGCCCTTGGAGAAGCCGGCTTCGCGGGCGATGCGCTCGAGATTCGCCCCGGAGTAGCCGTCGCGGGCGAAGGCGGCGCGGGCGGCGAAGATCAGCGCCTCGCGGGTCTGGCGCTGCCGGTCGCGCCGCGACAGGGGATCGGGCAGGCGAGCCATTTTCCCATCCTAAACGCATTGACGTACCGAAGGTATCGGAATACCGTTGGTATCCACATACCGACAGTATCTAGGAGTTGCTATGGCTGACGTGCTGCACGTTGCAGACCTCACCCGCCGTTTCGGCGACGTCACCGCCAACGACGCCGTCTCCCTGCGGGTTCGCGCCGGCGAAGTCGTCGGCCTGCTGGGGCACAACGGCGCGGGGAAGACGACGCTCGTCTCCCAGACCGTCGGGCTGCTGCGGCCCGACGCGGGCACCATCCGCGTCGGCGATATCGATGCAGTGGCCGATCCCGCGAGCGCGCGGCGCCACGTGGCCCTGCAGCCCCAGGCGCAGGCGCCCATTGACGGTCTGACCCCGCGCAACGCCATCGAGATCGCCGGGCGACTGCGCGGCCTCACAACCCGCGACTCCAAGGCTGCCGCGCGCGCCTTGGCCGACGAACTCGACATCGGGCGGTGGCTCGACCAGCGGGCGCTGCCCGAGGGGCGCGGCCTGTCGGGCGGTATTCGCCGCCTCACGGCCTTCGCCATGGCGGTGGCCGCGCCGGTCCCCCTCCTGGTGCTCGACGAACCGACCAACGACATCGACGCCTCCCGGCGCCGCCTGCTGTGGGATGCCGTGCGCCGCCGTGCCGACGCCGGGGCCGGCGTCCTCCTCGTCACCCACAACGTCACCGAAGCCGAACGGATCGTCGACGATCTCGTCGTCCTGGATCGCGGGCGCGTCGTCGCCGCGGGCTCCCCGGCCCGCCTGCGCGGAACACAGGATGCGGATCTGCGCCTCGAGCTCCAGTTACCCCCGGCCGAGGCCGCTGCCGACGTCGAACTGCCCGGATCGGGGATCGAGGGGGTGCGGATTCACCGCCAGGTGCGGGTGGGCCGGCGCGTGTTGCTGACGGTGCCCGCCAGCGACGCCGCCCAGGCCGTCACCTGGGCGACTGGCCTGCGAGAGGCCGAGCGAATCGACGGCTACTCGCTTGCGCCGGCCACTCTCGAAGACGCCTACCTCGCCCTCACCTCCGCCGATACCTCCGCCTCCCTCGACCAGGCGCCCAGCCATGTCTGACGCGCTATCGCCCACCGCCACGCTTGCCCCCGTGCGGGTGAGCCCGGCGACCAGTTACCGCACCCTCGTCCGCTGGAACCTCGCGCAGATCGGCGCGTTGCTGCCCCTCGTCATCGTCATTCAGACGCTGCTCGCCGCCGGCATCATCATCGGCTTCGGGTTCCTTATCCCCGATATCGATGCCGGCACCGCGCTCTTCCTCTCCACCGGCGCACCGACCGTGCTCCTGCTGACGATCGGGCTCGTGATGGTGCCCCAAGGCGTCTCCCGCTCCCGGCTCGATGGCACCTTCAACTACCTGCGCTCGCTGCCGATGGCCCGCCCGCTGCTGCTCGCCGCCGACCTCACGATGTGGCTGCTCATCGCGCTGCCGAGCGTGGTCGTCGCCGTGGTCGTCGCCCAGCTGCGCTTCGACCTCGACCTGTCGATCAACTGGCCGCTGCTCGTTGGGGCGTCGCTGCTCGTGACCGTCATGGCGACGGCGGTGGGCTACGCCATCGC
>DATGSB010000228.1:0-5228 GCA_035303045.1 Actinomycetaceae bacterium
GCCCCGCGCGCACGGCCGCGTTGAAGTCGTCGATGTGCTTGAAGCCGAAGGTGGCGAGGTCGTCGTAGCGGACGTCCATTTCCCGCACCACCCAGTCCAGCGCCTCGGCCGCCTTCTTCGGGTTCGTGATGATGGGGGTGATGAGGTGAGGGATGCCCTCGTAGATCGTCAGTTCGACCCGCTTGGGGTCGATGAGCACGAGGCGGACCTCCTCCGGCGTCGCGCGCATCATCACCGAGGTGATCATCGAATTGATGAAGCTCGACTTCCCTGCACCGGTGGCTCCGGCGACGAGGAGGTGGGGCATCTTGGCGAGGTTGGCGACGACGTAACCGCCTTCGACGTCCTTGCCCACGCCGATGACGAGGGGATGCTCGCTGCGCCGAGCCACCGAGGACCGCAAGACGTCCCCCAATGCCACCGTCTCGCGGTCGGCGTTGGGGATTTCGATCCCGATAGCGGACTTCCCGGGAATCGGGGAGAGGATTCGCACGTCGGCACTCGCCACCGCGTAGGCGATGTTCTTACTGAGCGCCGTGACGCGTTCGACCTTCGTGCCCGGGCCCAGCTCCACCTCGTACTGGGTGACGGTGGGGCCGCGGGAGAATCCGGTTACTTGGGCGTTGATGGCGAACTCGTCGAACACGTTCGTCAGCGCCTCGACGACGCGATCGTTCGCGGCCGAGCGAACCTTGTGGGGCGCTCCCTTGACGAGCATGTCGTCGCCGGGCAGCACGTAGGTGGTGTCGGGAGCGAGTGTCAGCTGCTCCGCTCGCGCAGGCAGGGGCTTGGTCGGCGGGGCCACGAGCTCGGGGGCCGCCTCGTCCGCCGTGGCTGGCGCCCCGACGCCGGCTGCCGTGGCCTCCTCGGAGGGCGCTTCGTCGGATGCGGCCCCCGATTCGTCGGCCGGTGCCGCCGTCGCGGCCTGGGCGAAGGCTTCGTCGTGGTGGTAGGCCATCGGTTCGGTCGCCTGGGCCCCGCGCTGCTTGCGTCCCCGCGCTCGGCGTTGGCGGCCGGTTCGCTTCGCCGTTGCGGGCGCGGCCGAGCGCTCCTCGGACGCCTGCGGCGTCGAACGGCTCGCCAACGCCCGCACGCGCCGCGGTACGGCCGCCACGGGGGTCGCGGTGATGATGAGCAGCGCAAACGCTGCGAGCAGCACGAGCAACGGGATCGCGACCCACGCGCTGAGCAACACCGTCAGCGGAGTACCGAGGAGCCAGCCGAACAGGCCGCCGGCCCGCTGCACGCCGGCGAAGTCATCGATCGGGTGGGGGGTGCCGCTGGCGACGTGGATGATGCCGGTGACCGCGATGACGGCGATGAGGGTGCCGATGGTCACCCGGCCGTGGTCGGCGCTGCGTTCGGGGTGGCGCATGATACGAACGGCGAGGACGACGAGAAGCACCGGGAGGAGCACGCCCAGGACGCCGACGCTACCGGCCGCCACGGCGTGAATGACGTCGCCCGCGGCTCCCGATAGTCCGAACCACTCCCGAAACGCGATGACGATGGCCAGGCCGAGCAGGAGGAAGCCGATCCCGTCCTTACGCAGGGCGGGATCGAGGTCGCGCGCACCGGAGCCCATACGTCGCAAGGTACCCCCGATGAGGTGGGCAAGGCCCATCCACACCGCGCGCACGGCTCGCAGCGGCCACGGTGCCCGCTTAGGAGAATCCGTTGAGCCGTTGCCGGATTTCGCTTTTGCGGACCGTGCGGGGGAAGTCGTACGGGTCGCCATGTCTCGCGCTCTCCTCCAACTCGGCGCAGTGGGCGCCGGGCTTCCACTGAATCAGAAGATCCGGCTCCGGTCGCGCAGGACACGCGGTCAGGCCGCGCTCAGCAGCCCGACCCCGAGTGTGACCAGCCCCGCGATGAGGAATGCGGCGCCGATGGGCACGAGGGCGGCGAGCCGGGCGGGACGCTCCCGGCCCTTGCCGAGTGCGCCCAGGAAGAATCCGGCCGGCATGAGGATGGCGGCGCACAGGGCCCCGGTGCGCGCGAGCCAGGCCCAAGCGCCGCTGAGATCGGTCGCCTCGGTGAGCAGCAAGCACACCAGCCCCAGAATGATGAGCACCCCGGCATGCCCGTGGCCCGCGCGGAAGTAGGACGCCTGGAACGGGGTGGCCGGCACGTCGCCGCGAGCAACGCGGGTGAGGAAGTACCCGCCGGTCGTCACGGTGGTTGCCGCCAGGACGGCGATGCCCGCGGTGGCGAGCGCGGGTGGGGAGAGTTCGAGCATGGTGACCTCCTCGACTGTTCTAACAGTGTTATCTAACGCTGTTAGACATCGTGGGTCAATACCCTTAGGCTCCCGTCGTGGCCCGACCTCGCCCCCATGACGATGCGCTACGCGCGGCGCTCGTCGAGCTTGCCTCGCGTGCGATCGCGCAGGGTGGGATCCGCGCCATGTCCCTGCGCGCGGTGGCGGCCGAGGCGGGGACGACGACCGCGGCGGTCTACACGCTCTTCGGCGGGCGGGCCGGCCTGGTGCGCGCCATCGTCGAGGAGGGGTTCCGGCGCTTCGCCCGCCACCTCACCGCCGTCCCGCACACCGGCGATCCGGGCGCCGATCTCCTCGCCCTTGGGATGGCCTACCGGGACAACGCATTGGAGAACCCGCATTTCTACCGGGTGATGTTCACGCCTTCACCCGAGGGTGGCACACCGCCCGGCGATGGGGTTCCCGCCGTGGTCCGCCCGACGTTCGGTGTGCTGCGCGAGGCTGTGGCTCGGCTCCCCGACGTCTGCGACGCCGAGGAGCTCGCGCTGCGACTGTGGTCACTCGTACACGGCCTCGTCAGCCTCGAACTCGCCGGCCTCCTGCCGGGCACGGCAGAGGATCGGCGGCGCCGATACGAGGCGACGCTGCGGGATTCCCGCCTCAGTCCTCGGCCCTAGGCCTCGATGACCACCGGGATGATCATCGGTCGGCGCCGCAGGCGCGAGGAGGCCCAGCGCCCGACGACCCGACGCATGATCTGCTGCAACTGGTGGGTGTCGGTGACCCCGCCGGTCACCGCCGCGCTCAGCTCCTGCGCCACCTTGGGCAGGATGGCATCGAACACCGAGTCGTCCTCGGCCATGCCCCGGGCCTGCACGTGGGGTCCGGCGATGACCTGCCCGGAGCTGACGTCGACCGCTGCGAAGATGGAAATGAAGCCCTCCTCGCCGAGGATGCGGCGGTCCTTGAGCTCGGCGTCGGTGATCTCCCCGACACTGGAGCCGTCCACGTAAACGTAGCCGCAGGGCACCGCGCCGACGATGCCGGCTCGACCATCGATGAGGTCGACCACCACGCCGTCCTCGGCCAGCACGACCCGGTCGGCTGGAACGCCGGTCTGTACGGCGAGCGCGCCGTTGGCCACGAGGTGGCGGATCTCGCCGTGAACGGGCATGACGTTCTTCGGGCGCACGATGTTGTAGCAGTACAGGAGCTCACCGGCGCTGGCGTGGCCCGAGACGTGCACCCGCGCATTCGCCTGGTGCACGACTTTGGCGCCCAGGGCGGTGAGGCCGTTGATGACGCGGTAGACCGAGGTCTCGTTGCCCGGGATCAGGGAGGAGGCGAAGATCACCGTGTCCCCCGGCCCCACGGAGACGCGGTGGTCGCGGTTGGCGATGCGGCTCAGCGCAGCCATGGGCTCTCCCTGGGAGCCCGTGGCCATGAGCACGAGCTGATCGTCCGGCAGGTCGTCGACCGCCCTGATGTCGATGAGAGTGTCCTCGGGCACCTTGAGGTAGCCGAGCTCGGAGGCGATCTTCATGTTGCGCAGCATCGAACGGCCGACCATCGCGACCTTGCGGCCGTGGAGGTAGGCGGCGTCAAGTACCTGTTGGACCCGGTGGACGTGCGAGGCGAAGCAGGCGACGACGATCTTCTGCGCGGCGGCGGCGAACACGGAGTCCAGGACCGGGCCGATCTCCCGTTCGGGGGTGGTGAACCCCGGGACCTCCGCGTTGGTGGAGTCGGTCATGAACAGGTCGACGCCCTCTTCGCCGAAGCGGGCGAATGCGCGCAGGTCGGTGATGCGACCGTCGAGGGGCAGCTGGTCCATCTTGAAGTCGCCGGTGTGCAACACGTTTCCCGCCGGCGTGCGGACCATGACCGCCAGGGAGTCGGGAATCGAGTGGTTGACCGCAACGAACTCGCAACCGAAGGGCCCAAAAGGCACCTGGTCGCCCTCGGTGACCGTGCGGGTCGTGGGCTTGATGCGGTGCTCCTTGAGCTTCGCGGTGACGAAGGCCAGCGTGAGCTCGGAGCCGATGAGCGGAATGTCCTCCCGCAGCCGAAGCAGGTAAGGCACCGCTCCGATGTGGTCCTCGTGGCCATGGGTCAGCACGATCGCTTCGACGTCGCCGAGTCGATCGGCGATGTAATCGAAGTCGGGCAGGATGAGGTCGACACCCGGCTGGTGATCCTCGGGAAACAGCACGCCGCAGTCGATGATGAGCAGCCGTCCGTCATACTCCAGTACGGCCATGTTGCGGCCGACTTCACCGAGCCCGCCCAGGGCGACGATCCGCAGGGCTCCCTTGGGCAGTGGTCCGGGCGGGCTGAGCTCCGCTACAGCGTGGGTCACAGCAATCCTTCCTCGAGCAGCACCGTCTTCAATGCCGCGATTTCCTCATCGGTGGCGCGCACGAGCGGCAACCGCACCGTGGGCGACGGTAGGTGTCCCTGCAGGTGCATCGCCTCTTTGGCCATGACCGCGCCCTGGCCGGTTCCCATCATGACCTGCACGATCGTGCGGGCGGCGGTCGCCACGCGGCGGGCGGCGACGAGGTCGCCGTCGTCGACTTCCTGCACCATCTCGGCGTACAGGCCGGCGATGACGTGCCCGACAACGCTGACGACGCCGGAAGCGCCGTGCGCGAGCCAGGCGAAGTTGAGGTCGTCGTCACCGGAGTAGTACTCCAGGCCGGTGCGGGCCATGCGCTCGAAGCCGGCCGGCACGTTTCCTGTGGCGTCTTTGACCGCCAGGATCCGGGGGTGCTCGGCAAACCTGTCGAGGGCCTCGTCGCCGATGGCCAGCCCCGTGCGGCCGGGGATGTCGTAGAGCATGAGCGGCACGTCGGTGGCTTCGGCGATGGCTTCCACGTGCGCTATGAGCCCCTGCTGGGAGGGTCGGTTGTAGTAGGGGGTGACGATGAGCAGGCCGTGCGCCCCAGCGGCCTGTTGGCCCTTCGCCATCCGCACCGCGTGTGCCGTGTCATTGGAGCTGGCCGCG
>DATGSB010000229.1:0-2404 GCA_035303045.1 Actinomycetaceae bacterium
AACCGTTCAACGCGTTCTTCGACCCTGGTGTGCAGACGATAGCGGCCCGCCACGAGGGGCGGGCCGCTAAGTCGATGTCTCAAACCGGTAATGTCGCCGGTTTGAACAACGACCTTCTGGTGGGCCCGGCCGGACTCGAACCGGCGACTCCCACGGTGTAAACGTGGTGCTCTAACCAACTGAGCTACAGGCCCGCCGAGCAGTCTAGAGTGCGGCGACTGCTTCGCGGTAACCGGCGATGCTGCGAGGCCTGCCACCCGGGCTGACGACGCGCCACCTCACGTGCGCGCCGACGAGCAGGAAGCTCGCCCGCAGGGCCAGCCCCGTCGTCTCGTCGAAGGCGCCGAACGCTTGCGCCACCTGACCATGCGGCCAGAAGTCGGACAGCAAGGGGAACGCCAACTCCTCGGCGGCCGCCCACGCCCGCAGCGCGAACATGGAGTCGCACGAGATCCCTACGACGTCGGCGGGCAGCGAGCCGCCGCCTACCGCCGCGTTCAATTCCGCAACCTCCCGACCGCATACCGGGGAAAAGGCCACGGGTAGGAAGACGACGAGCAGAGGCCGCGCGGCGCCGGTGATCTCCACGGTCGAGCCGTGGGTGTCCGGAAGCGCGAGCGGCGCCAGCTGCGCGCCGACGTCCAGCAGGGGTGCCTCAGCGGCCACGTTCCCGCACCAGCAACCTGATGCCGTTCCAGTGTTCGCCGCCTTCGACCGCGCTCGATCCCAGCAGGCCGGCGGTGCGCGCTGCGTCGTCGACGTCTGCGGGAGACACGTGCCCGGGACGGCCCGTCTTCGGCGTCATGATGAGAATCGTGCCGCCGTCATCGAGATTGGACTGGGCCTCGACGATGACGTCGGTGAGGTCGTCGTCGTCTGCGTCCCCTTCGCGCCACCAGATCAGCGCTCCGTCGACGACGTCGCCGTGGTCTTCGTCGACAAGCTCGGTGCCTGTCGCGGATTCGATGAGAGTTCGTACCTCAAGGTCGACATCCTCGTCGTACCCGAATTCCTGAACCTCGTGTCCAGCTTGGAAGCCGAAGCGACTCGCGTCGTCGGGTCCAGCCTTCGCTGTCACAATCCCTACCCTTCTGTTTTCGTGTCGCGCGCGTGTCGGTCTCGCCGAATGGCACCGCGCGTGGATGGCTCATACCGTACTGTGCGGCGGCCGGGAATCCGAACGAATCTCGCCCAAGACGACTTAGTGTTCGCCGGAGACTCTTGAGCCGCAGTTGCCGGGCTCATAGGGATCACATGACCAAATTGTAGGGCTCCTCACCCCCCTGAGTCCCGGATTGGTCGTAATCTGGAGGCACCGCCACCAACGAGCGCGCAGCCCAACCACGCTGCGCCAGAGGGAAAGAAGGCTCCGTGACCCCACAGGATGGATCTGGACCGCTGATCGACGGCCTACTCAGCCAGGTCAAGGACATCGACGCCGAAGAGACCCAGGAATGGCTCGAGTCCCTCGAGGGGCTCATCGACGAGCGCGGCGAACCCCGGGCGCGCTACATCCTGCTCAACATGTTGCGCCGCGCCCGTCAACGCAACATCACCGTGCCGCTGCCGATGACGAGCCCGTTCGTCAACACCATCGGAGTCGAAGACGAGCCGTACTTCCCCGGTGATGAGGCCACGGAGCGCAAGTACCGCAACTGGATTCGGTGGAACGCCGCCGTCATGGTCACCCGCGCCCAGCGCCCCGAGATCTCGGTGGGTGGCCACATCTCCTCCTACGCCTCGATCGCCACCCTCTACGAGGTGGGGCTCAACCACTTCTTCCGCGGCAAGGACCACCCGGGCGGCGGCGACCAAGTGTTCTTCCAAGGGCACTCCTCCCCCGGCAACTACGCCCGGGCCTATCTCGAAGGCCGCCTCAGCGAGGACGACCTCGACGGGTTCCGCCAGGAGGTCTCTCACCCCGGCGGCGGAATTCCCTCCTACCCGCACCCCCGGTTGATGAAGGACTTCTGGGAGTTCCCCACCGTGTCGATGGGGCTGGGCCCGGCACAGGCGATCTTCCAGGCGTGGACGAACCGCTACGTGCACGAACGCGGCATCAAGGACACCTCCCAGCAGCACGTGTGGGCGTTCCTCGGCGACGGCGAGATGGATGAGCCGGAGTCCCGGGGCATGCTGCAGCACGCCGCTCAGCAGGGCCTGGACAACCTCACCTTCGTCATCAACTGCAACCTGCAGCGCCTCGACGGCCCCGTGCGCGGGAACACGAGCATCATGCAGGAGCTGGAGAGCTTCTTCCGCGGCGCCGGCTGGAACGTCATCAAGGTGGTGTGGGGCCGCGAGTGGGACCCGCTCCTGCAGGCCGACAAGGACCGCGCGCTCGTCAACCTCATGACGAACACCCCCGACGGCGACTACCAGACCTACAAGGCCAACGACGGCG
>DATGSB010000230.1:0-5563 GCA_035303045.1 Actinomycetaceae bacterium
TCACCATTGGCCACGACTGGGGCGGAGTGGTGTCGCTGGGGTGGGCGGTTCGCAACCAGGCGCGGCTGCGGGGCGTCATCCTCACCAACACGGCGATCTACCACGAGGGCCGGCTCCCCAGCGCGCTGCGGCTGGCGACCCTGCCTCGCGTGAAGGAATGGGCCACCCGCACCTCCTCCGCGTTCCTACGCACCACCTTGGCGCTGGCCAATCCGCCGTTGCCGGCGAAGGTGCGCGAGGCCTATCTCGCGCCGTACGACCGGCCCGACCTGCGCGAGGGCATCGCCGATTTCGTCACCGACATCCCAGCCACGCCGGAACACCCGAGCCACCCCGCCCTGGAGACCATCGCGGCAGGAGTGACGGGGCTGACGGCGCCCGTCCTCATCATGTGGGGGCCCCGCGACCCGGTGTTTCGCGGCAGCCACCTGCGTGACCTCATCCGACGCCTGCCGCACGCAGATGTGCACCGCTTCGAAGGCGCCGGCCACCTGGTGGTCGAGGACGCCGACGTCGCCGGCACCGCCCTGGAGTGGCTGGAGCGGAGGCTGGCCCACCCCGCCGCGTCGTCGGCCGCCAACCCGCCGCAGCTCGACGACGCACCCCCGGTGACCCGGGTGTTGCAGGGCGCGGCGGATCTCGTCAGCCCCGCCGTCATCTCGCTGCGCGGTGACCGGCGCGACGTGTTGTCGTGGAGCCAACTCGCCCGTCGTGTCGGGCACCTCGCGCTGGGGCTGGATGCACTGGGCGTCAAGCGCGGCGACCGGATCAGCCTGCTCGTCCCGCCGGGAACCGAGCTCACGACGGCGCTCTTCGCCTGTCTGCGCCTGGGCGCCGTGGCCGTCGTGGCGGATCAGGGACTCGGAATGGCCGGCATGAGTCGAGCGATTCGGGGAGCCCACCCCGACGTCATTATCGGTGTGGATCGTGGCCTGCTCGCCGCCCGAGCCCTCGGGTGGCCCGGGCGGCGCATCTCGTTGACGCCGGGCAAGACCGCCGCGTTGCAGGCCGAGACGTCGCTGGCGGAACTTATCGAGCTGGGCCGCACACGGATGGCGGCAGGCCATCGCTTGGGGCCCGAGCCGGGCCCGCACGACGACGCCGCCGTGCTGTTCACCTCCGGATCGACCGGCCCCGCCAAGGGGGTCGTCTACACCCATGGCCGCCTCGCCGCCATGTGCCGTACGTTGGCCGACACCTACGGCCTGGGGCCGGGCTCGGCCTTCGTTGCCGGCTTCGCCCCGTTCGCGCTCCTCGGCACCGCGCTGGGCGCCGTCGCGATCGTGCCCGACATGGAAGTCACGGCCCCGGGGACGCTGACGGCTCGCGCACTTGCCCAGGCGGTCGCGGCCGGTGAAGCCACCGCCGTGTTCACCGCGCCGGCAGCGCTGCGAAACGTGCTCGCCACGGCGGGGGACCTCAGCCCCGGTGACCGCATCGCCCTTCAGCGAGTCGAGCTCTTCCTGTCGGCGGGAGCCCCCGTCGCCCCCGAGCTGCTGCGCCAGGTCGGTGAGGTCATGCCCAATGCGCGCGCACACACGCCCTACGGCATGACCGAGGTACTGCCGGTCACCGACGTGTCCCTCGCGCAGATCGATGAGGCGCTGCGTGACGCCGAGGCCGGCATGCTCGGGGCGGGCGGCGGCACGTGCGTGGGATGGCCCGTAGTTGGGGCGCGCGTCCGCGTGGCGCCGCTGGATGAGGCGGGGCAGGCGAGCGGTGAGCCGACGAGCGAGGCGGGGATCACCGGCGAGGTGCTCGTCACGGCGCCCCACCTGAAGAAGACCTACGACCGGCTCTGGCTCACTCAGGCACGCAGCAGCGACCACGATGGGTGGCACCGCACGGGCGATGTCGGGCACCTCGACGAGGCGGGGCGGCTGTGGATCGAGGGACGCCTCAGCCACATCATCACCAGCCCCCTGGGAGTTCTCACCCCCGTAGCGCTCGAGCACCGCGCGATCTCGGTGCGCGGCGTCGAGCAGGCCGCCGCCGTCGGGGTGGGGCCCGAGGGAACCCAACAGCTCGTCGTGGTCGTGGAGACCGACCCGGGCATGGATGCGCGGGCCACCCACCGCCCTTCCCTTGCTAGCCCGGGCCTCACCCGAGCGATTCGCCGCGCGCTGGGCGTCCCGGTCGCCGCGGTCCTGCGCGTCGCCCAGCTGCCCACCGATGTGCGCCACAACACCAAGATCGACCGCACGGCCGTGGCCCAGTGGGCGCAAGGATTTCTCTCCGGCGAACGAGGAGGTGCAGCGCCATGAGCCGCGTCCTGGTGACCGGCGCCTCGGGGATGCTCGGGGCCGCCACCGCACGACGCCTACAGCAGGCCGGCCACACGGTGACCACGTTCCAGCGCTCAGCGACCCCACTGCCCGGCGTGCGCGAGGTTCGCGGCACGCTGCACAGCGATGACGATGTTGCGCGTGCGGTGCAGGGGCACGACGCCGTGGTCCACCTCGCCGCCAAGGTGTCGGTGAGCGGCGCGTGGTCGGAATACGTCGCAACGAATATCGAAGGCACGCGCCGCTTGCTTCGCGCCGCACGCGCCGCCGGCGTCGGGACGTTCGTTCACGTCTCCTCGCCTTCGGTGGCCCACTCCGGTTCCTCGATCGTCGGGGAGGGGGCCGGAGCGGCCGACCCTGATCTCGCGCGTGGAAACTACGCCCGCTCCAAGGCCGTGGCCGAACTCGAGGTGCTCGCTGCCGACGGCCCGACGATGGCGACCACCGCCCTGCGGCCACATCTCGTGTGGGGGCCCGGGGACACCCAGCTCGTTGAACGCATCCTCGATCGGGCCCGGAGTCGGCGCCTGCCGTTGCTCGACGCCGGTGGTGCACTCATCGACTCGATCTACGTCGACAACGCCGCCGACGCCATCGTCGCCGGGCTCGAGCGAATCGCCCACGTGGGTGGCCAGGCGCTCGTGATCACCAACGCCGAGCCGCGACCCGTGGGCGATCTGCTTGCCGGGATCTGCCTCGCCGGCGGCGTGCTACCGCCGACCTGGGCGTTGCCGGCCTGGCTGGCCCGGCTCGCCGGGAGCATCATCGAGGGGCTGTGGGAGTGGCGCCCGGGTGCGGATGAACCGCCCATGACCCGGTTCCTCGCCGAGCAGCTGTCCACGGCGCACTGGTTCGACCAGCGCCGCGCGCAGGACCTCCTGGCGTGGCAGCCGCTGGTGAGCATCGATGAAGGCCTTGGCAGGCTGGCGGCCCACTACGGCGGTACTGCGCCGGCACGCGGCGCCGCTGTGGCCGCAGGCGGACCCACCGGCAAGGAGTCCCGTGGTTGACGACGTTGACCTCGTCGCTTTCGACCTCGACGACACCCTGACGCCGTCAAAGTCCGCAATCCCTGAGCCGATGGCCGCGGCGCTGACGCGCCTTCTGGAGCTGCGGCCGGTGTGCATCATCACGGGAGGCCAGCTCAGCCAGATCACCGGCCAGGTGGTCGACCACCTCCCGGCCGACGTGCGTAGCGCCCTGCACCTCATGCCCACCTGCGGCACCCGGTACTACCGGGTGGAAGACGGTGAGGTGCGGGAGATCTATGCTCACGAGCTACCGCAGCACCAGCGCGACCGAGCGGCTGGCGCCCTGGAGCGCGAGGCGCGGCGCCTGGGATTGTGGGAGGCGCAGCCGTGGGGCCAGATCATCGAGGACCGTGGCTCCCAGGTCACCTTCTCCGCGCTGGGACAGCATGCGCCCGTGGCGGCCAAGGCGGCGTGGGATCCGGATGGCCGAAAGCGGGAGGCGCTACGTCGCGCCGTCGCACGCGAAGTGCCGGACCTCGAGGTGCGCTCCGGCGGGTCGACCTCCATCGACGTCACCGCGTTGGGGATCGACAAGGCCTTCGGTATGAAGCAGCTCGCCGAACACACCGGGGTGGCGCTCGCGCGGATGCTGTTCGTGGGGGACAGGCTCGATGAGGGCGGGAATGACTACCCGGTCAAGGCCCTGGGCGTGCCGACGGTGGCCGTATCGGGATGGGAAGACGCCGTTGCCGTCGTCCACGATCTCGCCGACCGCTTCGCAGCGGGCGCCGCCGGTGATGACGTCGAGGCTCGCGCGGCTCAGCCGGTCGCACCGCGCCAGCGGCCGTGACGGGGTGGCGTGCGGCACCGATTAGGCTGGAAGTCCCGGTTTTTCGACGACGGAGTCACATGCCTCATCTCCAGCCCCACTCTCGCGGGCTCGCCGCCTCATCGCTCGTCACCGCTGCGCGGCGCCGAGCGCGCGGGGCGGTGGCATGGCTGGCGGCCGGGGCGGTCTCGCTGGTGGCGGCGGCGTGCGGCGCGGCGCCCAGCCCCACACCAACCGACCCGGGCGACACGCCGCCGCCGGACGTCGATCCCGTGCGAGCCTACGCACAGGTGCCGGCCTCCCCGCTGACGCAGATTGATGCTCCCGGTGGTGCGGAGCGCGCCGCCCTCACCGCGGCGGAGCTCTTCGCCGAGGCGCCCGCGGTCGTTCTCGACGACGGCGCTGATTCCCGCACCTCCCTGCGCGCCGCCAGCACGGCGGTCGCGATCGGCGTCCCCGTGCTAATTGCCGGCACGGAGGAAACCTTCGCCGAACTCGACCGCCTCGGCACCGAGGTGGCGCTCGCCTTCGGCACGGCGACGTTGCCGGCCGATCTCGGCGCCATCACCCTCGTCGCGGCACCACAGGACGACGCTGCGTTGGCGAGTCTTCTGGACGTGCCGCTGATCGACCCGGTGCCGATGGACGAGGGCCATGAGATGTCGAGCCTCGCCCGGTTGTCGCCGGGAACCTTGGCGACCTGGGAGTGGCCTGACCCAGCCGAGGGACCGGGTACACCAGGGCCCGATGACGCCGAGCCCGACGGCGAGGGCACGGAGCCGGACGTCGGGGAACCGGAGCCCGACGCCGGGGAAACGGCCGAGCCCGACGCCGGGGAGCCGGAGCCCCACGCCGGGGACCCGGCCGATCCGCCGATAACCCCGGGGGACGCGGGCGAGTCGCCCGGCGCGGAACCCGGCCCCACGCTGCCGCCCCTGGCGGAGACTCAACGAGTCGACGGAGTTCTCGCGCTCACGAGAGGGACGAACGAGGATCTCGCAGCGGTCGCGACCGCGCGCGCGGCCGGCGCCACCGTCGTCGTGCTGGACGATCCCGATCCACGCGCCACCGAGGCGGCCGTTGCGCAGATCGCGGCGTCCGACGCCGATCATGTGCTCGCGATCGGCGACGAATGGGAGGGCATCGACACCCTCGAATGGCGCCTGGCCACCGCGGCCACCGGCGTGCAGCTACCCGGCGGGGGCCAGCTCGTGCTTCCCGACAAGCATTACGTCGCGTTGTACGGCAACCCGGTGACCTCAGTGCTGGGCGTCCTGGGTGAGCAGGACACCGCCGCGACGATCGAACGCGCCAGCCGCTATGCGGCCGAGTACGACGATCTCCTACCGGGAACGGTGATCCCCGCGCTGGAGATCATTGCCACCGTGGCCTCGGCAAGCGCCGGCTCCACGGCAACTACTCCACCGAGATGGCACCCGAAACCCTCGCCCCGCTCATCGACGCTGCAGCCGAGGCCG
>DATGSB010000231.1:0-2935 GCA_035303045.1 Actinomycetaceae bacterium
GCTGGCCGAGGTGCGTGCGGCCCTGGCCGACGACCTCGACGCGCCCTCCGCCGTGGCGGCCGTCGACCGGTGGGTGGAACGGGCGTTGACGCCCGCGACCTCGGACGAAGGCGCGTCACCCGACGGGCCCCGGCTGGCCGCCGCCTGCGTCGATGCCCTCCTGGGCGTGCGCTAGCAGCGCATCACCGACGACGAGGTATCGACGACGAGGTATCGACGACGAGGTATCACGGTCGCTAGGTGTTCGGCGGCCTCGATCGGGGCGACCCGCCGGAGCCCCGCCGTTTGAGGTAGCGCTCGAACTCGCGGGCGATGGCCTCACCGGATGCCTCGGGCAGCTCAGCGGTGTCTTTGGCTTCTTCGAGCTGGCGCACGTACTGGGCGACGTCGGGATCCTGTTCCGCCAGCGCATCGACGCCCGACTGCCACGCGCGTGCTTCCTCCTCGAGATCGCCGAGCGGAAGCGGTTCGCCGACGATCTCCTCCAGGGCGCTGAGCAGCGCCAGCGTCGCCTTCGGGGAGGGCGCTTGCGCGACGTAGTGCGGCACCGCGGCCCACAGCGACAATGAGTGCATCCCGCGTTCCTGGGCGAGGTGGGCGAGCACGCTGACGATGCCGGCGGGGCCTTCGTACTCCGAAGCCTCGACATCGAGCACCGCCTGCACGCTGAGATCGTCGCTCGTCACCTGGCAGGGGATCGGCCGCGTATGCGGCACGTCGGCCAGCAGCGCCCCGATGCTCACCACGGTCCCCACCGACCACTCTTCGGCAACCTCGATGATCTCCTCACAGAAGTCGAGCCACCGAAACGACGGTTCCATGCCCTGCACCAACACGACGGTGCGGCCCTCCGGGGTCTGGGCGACCGACACCGAAGTGGTCGGCCACTGCAGGATCCGCGCGCCGTCGGTGTCACGCACGCTCAGCGGCCGATTCACCTGGAAGTCGTGGAACTCCTGCGCGTCGACCTCATGCACTTCCGCGGCGTTCCACTCCCCGGCGATCATCGCCAACGCGTGGCTCGCGGCACTACCGGCATCGTTCCAACCCTCGAAGGCCGCGAGCAGGATCGCGGGCTGCGAGGAGTGCTCCTCCGGCTGAGACGTCATGCCTCCACACTAGGCCGATCTGACCCCGGCGCAGGTCAGGCCGACCCGCGGTGGGACGCACACGGGAGGCGGGTCGGGGCGATGTCGCAGCGACTGGCTAGGCTGACGGCGACGCGATCCACCAATTCACGATCCACCAACTCACAGGAGTGCTTGAGTGCCCCGCACCGATATCCACCACCGAACTGCGCCGCGGCCCGAGTCGGTGATTCCGCTTCCGGCTGCGGTGCTGTGGGACATGGACGGCACCCTCGTGGACACCGAAGAGTATTGGCACCAGGCCGAAATCGACCTCGTCACCGCGCACGGCGGCACGTGGACTCTCGAGCAGGGGCTCGAGCTGATCGGCGGCCCGCTGACGAAGGCCGCCGCGGTACTGCGGAGGGCCGGCGTGCCCGGCACCGATGATGAGATCGCGAACGAACTCATCGACCGCATGGTGCGCCAGGTGCTGGACAACCCCCCGGCGTGGCGGCCGGGCGCCCGTGCGCTGCTGAACTCGCTGTCGGCCCTCGGCGTCCCGATGGCGCTCGTCACCGCGTCGTTCACGGAGCTTGCCGACGCCGTCATTGCCGCGCTGCCGCCGGGCACCTTCGGTGCTGTCGTCACGGGGGAGGAAGTGAGCAACGGGAAGCCCGATCCCGAGCCCTACCTCCTCGCAGCGGACCGCCTGGGAGTCGACATCAGGCGCTGCGTCGCCATCGAGGATTCCATCCCGGGCGTCACCTCGGCGCAGGCCTCCGGCGCGGCAACCATCGCGGTGCCGCTCATCGTCGAGATCCCGCCGCATTCCGGACGCCGCATCCTGCCGACCCTTGAAGGCGTGCAGCCGAGCGACCTCGCTGCCATCCTGGCCGAACTCAACCACGCCACCTGAGGAGCCCCATGACGGTGCACGACATCATTCTCAACAACGAGGTGCGCATCCCCCAGGTGGGATTCGGTACCTTCCAGGTTTCCGCAGAAGAGACGCAGCGGGTCGTCGAGCAAGCCCTCGCGGCCGGCTACCGGCACATCGACACTGCCGCCGCCTACGGCAACGAAGAAGGCGTGGGCGCCGCGCTGCGGGCGGTCGGCCTACCGGCCAGCGACGTGTTCGTCACCACGAAGCTGCGCAACGGGGAACAGGGGTACGAGTCCGCTCTCGCCGCCTTCGAGGCCTCCCGCCGCAAGCTCGGGCTCGACGTCGTCGACCTGTACCTCATCCACTGGCCCGTCCCGAGCAAGGATCGGTACGTGGAGACGTGGCGGGCCTTCGAGAAACTCCTCGCTGAGGGCGCAGTGCGAGCCATTGGCGTATCCAACTTCCTCCCCGACCACCTCGAGCGGCTGCGCGGCGAAGCCGACATCACGCCCGCCGTCAACCAGATCGAGGTACACCCCACGTTCCAGCAGCCGGCCACGCAAGCGGCGTGCCGGGCACACGGCATCGCCGTGCAGGCCTACTCCCCGCTGGGCCGCGGAAAGGGACTGGACCACGACGTCATCGGCGCCATCGCGGCAGCGCACGGCGTCACCCCGGCGCAGGTGGTGCTGCGCTGGCATCTCGACCAGGGGCGCATCGTGATCCCAAAGTCGGTGACGCCGCAGCGCATCGCGGCAAACATCGATCTCGATTTCACCCTTGACGACGCGCAGCTGCACGCCATCGATGCCCTCGACACCGACGAGCGGACGGGAGCAGACCCCGCGACGGCAAGTTTCAGTCAGATGGGATGACGGCACCGGCCTCGCGCGCCGGGCGGTCCGAATTGAGGAGCCGGCTCACGCCCTCGGTGGGCAACTCCGGCGGGCTGCCGTCGAACAGGGGGCAGTGCGCTTGGAAA
>DATGSB010000232.1:0-3165 GCA_035303045.1 Actinomycetaceae bacterium
ACGCCGCCCGGCGGTGCGCGCCGCCCCCTCGATGGACATGACGAGGAATGGCATGGCGACGAAGGTCTGGGCCAGCACGACCGCCGTCGTCGTGAAGGCGATGTCGATGCCCAGCACATTGAGGCTGTCACCCAGCAGGCCGCGGCGGCCGAAGGTGGTCAGCAGCGCGAGCCCGGAAACCACGGGCGGCAGCACGAGGGGCAGCAGCACCACGGTGCGGATGGCCCGCGCGCCGCGCGGCCTCGCCCAGGCCAGCATCAGGGCCAGCGGCACACCCAGGAGCGCGGCTAGCGCCGTGGACGCCGCCGCGGTCCGCAGGCTCAGCCACAGCGCGTCGAGCGAGGCATCCGAGGCGAGCAGCCATGGCAGCTGCGCCCACGGCACGCGCAGGACCATGCCGGCCACCGGCACGAGCACCAGCAGCACGCCGCCCACGGCAGGCACAAACAGCCAGGCGGGCAGCCCCTCAGCGCTTGCCGGAAGCACAGACCGCGGGCGCGGCGCCCGGCGCGGCGCGCGGGCGACTTCCTCCAGCCCGGAGCGCCTCACGGCGCGCCGAAACCGGACTCGTCGAGCACGTCCCGGGCCGCCTCACCGGTCACGAGATCGACCCAGGCTTGCGCGAGTTCAGGGCGTGGCGCATCGGCGACGACCGCCACGGGATAGCGGACGACGACGTCCTCGGCGCTGGGCACGGCGATGACCTCGACCTCGTCACCGGCTGTGAGGGCGTCGGTGGCATACACCAGGCCGGCGTCCGCCTGGCCGGATGTCACCTTGGCCAACACGTCCGTGACGCTGCTCTCCTCGCTCACAGGGCTGAGTGTGATGCCGAGACGCTCCACGAGAGTGTGTGTTGCTCCCCCGCACGGCACCTGCGGGGCGCACACCACGAGCATTGCGTCCTCGAGACTGGCGTCCAGCCCGGTGATCCCTGCCGGATTGGCCGCCGGGGTGACGAGCGTGAGCACGTTGGTCGCAAAAATGGTTGGCTCCCCGGCGATCGTGCCGGCTCCAACGGCGTTGCCCATCGTCGCCTCATCGGCGGTCGCCAGGACGTCGGCCGGCGCACCGGCGTCGACCTGCGCGACGAGGTCCGATGAGCCCGCGAACGAGAACCTCACCGCCGCGTTCGGGTGTTCTTCGGTGAAGAGGTCAGCGATCTCTTCGAAGGCGACGCGGAGGGACGCCGCAGCGAAAACGGTGAATTCACCGGAGCGGCCGTCACCGCCCGACTCTGTCGACGAGGTCTCCGTGCTGACGCAGGCGCTCAGCGCAAGGGCGAAAGCGAGGGCGGCGCCGACGAGCGCACGACGCCTGCTCACGACTTCGTCCGGGGAGCCTCGACGATCACGGTGGTGGCCTTGACGACGGCGGTGGCCAACGACCCCGGTTGCAGCCCCAGCTCATCGACCGATTCCGCGCTCATCAGCGAGACCATGCGAAACGGGCCGCACTGCAGGTCGACTTGGGCCATAACGCCGTCGCGCTGCACCCGCGTGACGAGCCCGGTGAACCGGTTTCGCGCGGATGAGCCGACAGCCGACTCCCCGACCTCGCCCGGCCTGGCGGCGTGCTCCTGGGCTCGGCGAGCGAGGTGAGCGCCGTCGATGACCTTGCGACCCGCGTCGTCCAGCTCGGCCGTCAACAGCCCGTCGTCCACCCAGCGGCGCACGGTGTCGTCGCTGACGCCGAGCAGCGAAGCTGCCTCACTGATCCGATAACGCGGCATAACTCGAAGATTAGCAACGAAGTTGCGGTATAGAGAACTAGACTGATCCGAGTTTGCGTCTATGAGGAGCGACCGTGAAGCGATCGAAGGCACCGCGCATCTGCCGCGGGCTCGTGCTCGTGTTGGCGGGAGCCGCCGTGGCCAGTTGTACCTCTGGCCCGGGCGCGTTGCCCGGGGCGGTGTCGTGCGCCACGCAGTATCGGCCCGACGCCGAGACCAGCGAGGGGTGGCGTAGCCCGGAGCTCCTCGTCGAACTCAACTCGCAACGCTCCGAGACCTTCGAGGTCATGACGCTGGAGGTGTCCTACACCGGCGATCAGCCCGACGGCAATGCGGTGACGGTGCGGGTGACCGACGCAACCGAGGAGACCATCTTCTCCGCCGTGTACCAGCACGACGGCACCGATGCGCAACTCGCGACGACATGGGCGGGCGGCACCTCCTTCACCGGGCTCCTGACGATGCATCACGAGGGGGCCTCGCTGCAGGTCATGTGCTCGGCGTGAGCACAGCACGACGCGAAGCCGGGTCGCGACGCGCGATCGCCGGGGTTAGGTTGATTCCCCGTCGTCTGGAGGCTTCACGATGCACGCCACTCCCCCAACGGATGACCGCCCCGCCGCCTCGATCGGGGCTCGGCTTGCCGCCGTCGTCGAGGACAACGAGGGGCTCGATGGTCTCGTCGCCGCCTTGGACGGCCCGACGAGCCGCCTCACCAGCGGGCCGCGGCGCCGCCGTCTCCTGCTCGGCCACGACCTCGGCCACGCGCTACATCCCCTCTTGACGGACTTGCCCATCGGCTGTTGGACGAGCGCGTTCCTGCTCGACCTGCTGCCCTTCCACGGCTCGCGGCGTGCCGCACAACGCCTCGTCGGCGCTGGGGTAGCCGCAGCGGCGCCGACCGTCGTCACCGGGTGGGCCGAGTGGTCGCGTACCTCGTCGGCCGACATTCGCCGTGCGGGTGTGGTTCACGCCGCGGCGAACGGATTCGCGACCGCCACCTATGCCGCCTCGTGGCTCGCCAGGCGCAGCGGGCACCATCGGACGGGAGTGGCCCTGTCGCTCCTGGGGGCCAGCGCCGCGACGGTGGGCGGATTCCTCGGGGCTCACCTCGCCGTCGGGCGCAAGGTCGGCACGACCGTCGTCGACTCCGACTAGGCCTCCGCCGGCCCCGGTGCGGCGTCGTCGATCGCCACCAACTGCGCCGCTTCAGGCTCCCACAGGCCGGCAGCCACGTTTGCCGTGACCTGCTCGGGCGTACGGGCACCGGCGATCACCGACGCCACGCCGGGCTGGGCCGCCAGCCCGCCCAACGCGACGTCCAACAGCTCCACGCCGGCCTCCTCCGCGACCCGCTGGAGTGCGTCGATGCGGTCGAAGTCCGCGGCGGCGAGCCGATCGGGCCTGCGCGTGAGCCGGGTGCCCTCGGGCGC
>DATGSB010000233.1:0-5160 GCA_035303045.1 Actinomycetaceae bacterium
GACGCGGTGTTCATCAGCCACTTCCACTCCGACCACGTGCACGACCTGCTGCCCATCGGCAAGATGCTCATGAGCGCGATGACGAGCTTCGACCCCGCCACCGGCGAGGTCGGCTTCGCCCAGGGCCGCCGCATCCCGCTCATCGTCCCCGCCGGCGCGGCCGAGACCCTCGAACGGTTCGCCGCGCTGTTCCCGGTGACCACCCAGCCGTGGCTCGACCAGCCCTTCTCGCTCGCCTTCGACATCGTCGAACACGACCCGGCCTACGACCTCGAGATCGGCGGGGTGAGGATCTCGCTCACCGAGCTGCGCCACGTGGCCACCAACCACGCCATCCGCCTCGACGACGGCCGCCACAGCCTCGTCTACTCCGGCGACACCGGACCCACCCCCGCCCTCGCGGACTTCGCCCGCGACGCGGACGCGCTGCTGGTGGAAAACACCCTCATCGACTCCGACCGCAGCGAGCACGGCCACCTCAGCACCGCCGAGGCCGCCCGCGCCGCCGCCGAGGCCGGGGTGGGGCGGCTCATCCTCACCCACTACCTCAACACCCCCACCTATCCCAGCGAGTGGCGCGCCCAGGAGGCCGCCGCCCACTACGACGGGCCCATCGACCTCGCGGCCCCCGACGCCGTCTACGACATCCCCGCCCGCCTCGAATCCGCCACCGCGGCCTCGAGCTCGACCCTTTCGGAGGTTTGATCCATGACCGCCCGTAACCCCCGCCGTCTCGTCCTCGCCGCCGGCCTCGTCGGCACCTTCGCGCTCGCCGCCTGCTCCACCTCCAGCGCGGAGGAAGGCGGCGGCTCGGCCGACGAGCCGGTGGAGATCACCTGGTACTCCTACAACTACGGCTCGGCCAGCGTCGCCGGCGAGGGCACCGAGGTGCTGCTCGAGGCCTTCGCCGAGGCCCACCCCGAGATCAAGCTCATCCCCCAGGCCGTGCCCAC
Source organism: Actinomycetaceae bacterium (assembly GCA_035303045.1). Lineage (GTDB taxonomy): Bacteria > Actinomycetota > Actinomycetes > Actinomycetales > Actinomycetaceae > DATGSB01. Next base: position 954 of record DATGSB010000233.1, read on the forward strand.
CGCCGACATCCTCACCAAGACCCGCGCCGACGTCGCGGCCGGCAACCCGCCCGACGTCGTCCAGATGGGCTACTCCAAGCTCGACGAGGCGAAGAAGACGCTGCCGCTGCAGCCGCTGGACGAGATCGCCGGAGACGCCTGGGAGACCCACACGGCCGGCATCAACCCCGGCCTCATCGAAACCGGCATGTGGGAGGGTGCCCCGCGCTCGATGCCCTACTCCGTGTCGGTGCCCGCCCTGTTCTACAACGCCGACATCTTCACCGAAGCCGGCCTCGACCCCGACAACCCGCCGGCCACGGCGCAGGAGGTGCGAGACGCCGCGCAGCAGATCGTCGACGCCGGCTACGAGGGCGTGTACTACGGCGCCATCGACTCCGGCGGCTCCGACTACCTCACCCAGTCCGTGCTCAACTCCGCCGGCACCGGCATCGTCGACGACGCGGGCAACATCACGATCGACTCACCCGAGGCGGTCGAGGCGCTGACCTACCTGCAGGACCTCACCCTCGACGGCCTGCAGCCGGCCGTGCAGGTGGAGGACGGGGTGGGCGCGTTCAACAACGGCGACCTCGGCATGTTCCTCGCCACCACCGCCTACTCCATGAGCCTCAGTGCCGCCGCGGAGGGCAACTTCGAGCTGCGCTCCGGCGGCTTCCCCACCTTCACCGACGGACCCGCCCGACCCACCCACTCCGGCGCCGGCCTCGTCGTCCTCGCCGACGACCCGGCCAAGCAGGAGGCGGCCTGGACGTTCCTGGAGTTCATGACCAGCGCCGAGGGCTACACGATCATCACCGAGGAGATGGGCTACCTGCCGCTGCGCGAAGACATCGTGGAGGATCCGGACTACCTCGCCGACTACTTCGCCGAGCACACCCTGCTCATCCCCTCCCTCAGCGACCTGCGCACGGTGGAGCCCTACCGGGTGTTCCCGGTGGAGAACTCCAACCGTGCCACGGTGACGTTCCAGGACAACGCGGTGGAGCCGATCATGCTCCGCGGCGCCGAGGTGGAAAGCACGCTCGCTGACGTCGCGCAGCAGATCAGGGACCTGGGCTGACCCATGGCTCTCATGACGATGGGGACGGCGCCCGCCCGGGAGGCGGCGCCGTCCCCACCGGCTGCGCGGGTGCGGCGCGGGCGGGCGTGGCCCTTCCTCGCCCCGCTCCTCGTCGCGCTGACGGTGTGGATCTACGGGCCCATGCTCGTGTCGGTGTTCCTCGCCTTCGCCGACTGGAACCTCACCACCTCTTTCGGTGGCATGGTCGGGCTCGACAATTTCCGCGAGCTGCTGCGCCGCCCCGACTTCCTCAACGCCCTGCTGCGCACGGCGTTGTACGCGGTGGTGCTGCTGCCGTTCGCCACGATCGTGCCGATGATCCTCGCGATCATGCTGTGGCAGCGGCCCTCCCGGGCGGCCACGATCTACCGCACCCTGCTCTTCCTGCCGGTGATGATCGCGCCGGTGGCCCACGCCGCCTCGTGGCGCTTCCTGCTCAACCCCCTCACCGGCCCCCTCAACGAGATCCTCGGCTTCTTCGGGCTGCCGCCCGTGAACTGGCTCGGGGACCCGAACACGGCCCTGCCCGTGATCGTCGTCGTCACCTCGGCCCGGATCGTGGCGACGAACATGCTCATCTACTCCGCCATGCTCGCCACCCTCGACCGGCGCACCGTGGCCGCCGCCCAGGTCGAGGGCGCCACCACGTGGGAGACGATGCGCTTCGTCGTCATCCCGCAGCTGCGCGGGGTGACGATCATGCTCGGCCTGCTCAGCTTCGTCATGGCCGGCCAATGGGTGTTCAACTACGTGTCGATCCTCACCCAGGGCGGCCCCGACGGCGCCACCGACACCGTGTACTTCTACATCTACACGATGGGCTTCACGTTCTTCGAAACCGGCGTCGCCTCCGCCGCCTCGGCCGTCATCCTCGGGCTGCTCGGCGTCATCGGCATCGGCGTGTGGCTGCGCGGAAGGAGACGCCATGTCCGTGCTTGACACCCCCACGCTGGAGACCCACCAGAAGCCGCGGCGCTTCACCAGCCTCGGCTGGCACGCGCTGCTCATCGCGGCGCTCGTGTTCCTGCTGTTCCCGCTGACGTGGGCGATCCTCACCTCGTTCAAACCCACCAACGAGATCCACACGATCGCGCCCATCGCGGAGAACCCCACCTTCGAGCACTACCGCTACGCGCTCACCGAGTTTCCCATTCTGCGGCTGCTCAAGAACTCCACGATCATGGCGCTGGGGGTGGCCGGCGGGCAGGTGATCATCGCCGTCCTGGCCTCCTTCGCCATGGTGCACGTCGCCCCGCGGTGGCGCCGGCTGCTCACCGGCATCCTCGTCGTCGCCCTCGTCGTGCCCACCCAGACGCTGATGATCCCGCAGTTCCTGCTCGCCTCCCGGCTCGGCTGGCAAAACACCCACATCGGGCTCATCGTGCCGCAGCTGGGGGCCAGCGCCCTGGCCGTCATCCTGCTCGTGCAGGCCGTCTCGGGGCTGCCGGCCTCCCAGGTCAACGCCGCCCGCCTCGACGGCGCGAGCAACTGGCAGGTGCTGCGCTACGTCATCCTGCCCTCGCTGCGCCCGGCCATCGCCTCGGTGTTCATCCTCATGTTCATCTCCTCGTGGAACGAATACCTGTGGCCCCTGCTCATCGCCGGGCGGATGGAAGACACCACCGTGCAGCTGGGCCTCAACATGTTCATGACCGCCGAGGGCAACCACTACGGCGGGCTGCTCGCCGCCGCCGTGCTCACCGCGTTGCCCATCGTGGCCGTCTACCTCGTCGCCTCCCGCCGAATCACGCAAGCCTTTCTCATGTCAGGAGCGAAATGACCGACATCACGCTGCGCGCCGTGACCAAGGAGTACGGCGCCACCACGGCCGTGGACTCCCTCGACCTCGACGTGCCCCACGGGGCGCTCGCCGTCGTCGTCGGCCCCTCGGGCTGCGGCAAGTCCACCCTCCTCAACATCCTCGCCGGCCTCACCCCCGTGACCTCGGGCCGGGTGTACATGGGAGCCGAGGAGGTCACCCACTCACCCGTCGGGGGCCGGGAGATCGGCATGGTCTTCCAGGACTACGCCCTGTACCCGCACATGACCGTGGCCCGCAACATCGGCTTCGGCCTCATGCTGCAGGCCCGCCGCTCCCGTTCGGCCTCCCTCACCAAATCCGTCATCGACCGCCGGGTGCGGGCCGCGGCCGCCCAGCTCGGGCTCACCGAGCTGCTCGACCGCAAGCCCGCCCAGCTCTCCGGCGGGCAGCGCCAGCGCGTGGCGCTTGCCCGGGCCATCGTGCGCCGCCCCGGTGTGCTGCTGCTCGATGAGCCGCTGTCGGCGCTGGACGCCCAGCTGCGGGCCAGCGCCCGAGCCGAGATCATGCGGGTGCACCGCGAGATCGACGCCACCATGCTGCTCGTCACCCACGACCAGCACGAGGCACTGTCGATGGCCACCCACCTCATCGTCATGAACGCCGGGAAGGTCGTGCAGGCCGGCGCCGCCGACGAGCTCTACCGCAACCCGGTCAATGAGTTCGTCGCCCAGTTCGTCGGCACCCCGGCGATGAACATCCACGACGGTGCCCGAGACGGCGAACGCGTGGGCTGGCGCCCCAGCCACGGCGCCGTCATCGCCTCGGCCGCCGAGGCCGACCCCGGCGCGCTCGTGCTCACCGGGCGGGTCGAGGTGCGGGAGTTCACGGGGGAGGGGGCGCTACTCACCTGCCTCACCCCGGAGGGCCCGGTCACCGTCGTCGACACCGACTCCGGGCTCAACCCCCAGCCCGGGGACCACATCACCATCGCCGTGCCCCAGCGGCGGCTGCACGTTTTTGATTCCACAGGCCAGCGAAAGGTGCCGGAATATGTCTGAATTCGTCGTCTGGTGCGATTTCGGGGGCGTCATCTCCCCCAACCTCGGCGGCTCGCTGCAGCGAGTGGCCGACTCCGTCGGGGTGGCATGGACCGACATCGGGGCCGCCGCCGGCCGGGTGGCCGCCCGCCGCGAGCTCACCGGCCTACAGCCCCTCGAACTCGGCCTCATGAGCCAGGACGACTGGTCCGATGAGGTGGAGGACGAGCTGCGCGCCGCGGGGCTCGAGCTCACCGGCACGCTGCGCGGCTTCGACGCCTACTGGTACGCCGGGCGCGTGCTCGACCACGAGCTGCTCGATGCGCTGGCCGCGCTGCGCGACCG
>DATGSB010000234.1:0-2590 GCA_035303045.1 Actinomycetaceae bacterium
GGCGTCCGTGAAGCTCTCCACCCCGATGAGTTGGCCGGCCGAGCCGAACCGAGTCGGCGCTGACACGCGCGTCGTCAACGCCGTTCCCGTCGTGATTGGCGCGGCGGTCGTGATCTCGTGAGCCACGTGGAGGCCGGCGCCATGCGAGCGCGCCGGCACCGCACTGCGGGCGGCCGCGATGAACGCCGGCAGGGTGAGGGCGGCCAGGTAGAGGAGAAAGGCTCGGTCGGGCGGCTCGGTCAGGCCACATGCCGCGTGGTAGGCGGCGACGTGGGGTTGCGCGACGACGTGCTCGTGCGTCCGCTGGGGCGCGCCTTGGCGGGTGGTCATGACGTCGGGCTGGCGGAGGCCGTGGAGCGCTCGGCTTGCGGTGCGCTGGCCAGCAGTTCGTCGCGCACCATCCGCCGTGGGATCTTGCCGACAGCGCTGCGTGGCAACAGCCCGGTGCGAACCTCCACCCGCGTGGGCTTCTTCATCGAGCCAATGCGTTCCCGGCACCAGTCGACGATCTCCTCGGCGGTGAGCGTGGAGCCCTCGCTCACGACCACGGCCGCCCACGGGGTCTCGCCCCAGCGGGGATGGGGAACGCCGACGACGACGACCTCGACGACATCGGGATGTTGGGCGATGGCCTCCTCGATCTCGGCGGGCCAGATATTGAAGCCTCCAGAGATGATCATGTCGTCCTTGCGGCCGACGACGTAGAGATAGCCGTCGTCGTCGAGGTAGCCGATGTCCTGGGTGAGGACGAAGCCGTCCGAATCGAATTTCGCAGCAGTCGCTTCGGGCGCGTCCCAGTAACGGGCGAGGTTGCCCGGGGTGTCGATGGCGATCTCGCCGTGCTCGTGCGGCGGCAGCTCGCGGCCGTCGTCGTCGACAATGCGGCACCGCACGAGGATTCCCGAGCGGCCCACGGACTGCAGGCGTTGCCGATCCTCCGCGATGGCACGGGTGAAATCCCTGGGCGTCATCATCGCCGCGGGCACGCCCTCGACCTGCCCGTAGCTGTTGTGCAGCACCTCACCGAGGTGCTCCCGCACCCGCACGGCGAGGTCGGGCGCCAGTGGGGCGCCGGTGGAGACGAGGGCCCTGAGTGGCTGCAAGCCGGCTCGCAGCCCCTCGTTGCCGGCATCAAGCCACTCGAGCAGCGACTGGATCATCGTCGGCACCATCATCGTGAAGGTCGCCGGCCGCTGGCTCAGCGTCGAGACGAGTGAGTCGAGCTTGAGGGCCGGCTCCACCACGGTGGTGGCACCCGCGGCGATGGCCGTGTACTGCAATGTTGAGGCCGCGTGGGACAGCGGGGCGACGGCCAGGTAGCGGTCGGTGTCGTCGAACCGCGGCAGGGTCAGGGTGTATTGGGCCGTCACCCCCATGAGACCCCCGTGGGTGTGGACGGCGGCCTTCGGCCTGCCCGTGGTGCCCGACGTGAAGGCGATGTGGCTCAGGTCGTCGGCTCCCAGCGCTACCCCCGGGTCGGCGTCACTCCCACCGTCGACGAGGTCGTGGTAGCGCAGCGGGCCGTCGTCCCCGTGCACGATGACGTGCTCCAAGCCCGCGATGTCGGGGAGGAACGGCGCAAGGGGCTCGTAGAGATCCTGGGCAACGATGAGCGCCCGCGCCCCGACGTGCTCGAGCATGTAGCGGTGCTGATGCGGCGTGTTTCGCGCGTGAAGGGGCACCCGAACGAACCCCCCAGCCGCCAGGCCCGTCACTTCCTCGACGGAGTACAACCCGTTCTGCGCGAGCAGCCCCACGCGGTCTTGCGGCCGCAACCCGAGGGACCGCAGGGCGTTGGCGAGTCGAAACGACCGCTCGAGGAGCTGCCCGAACGTCAGCGACTGGCCGCGAAACCAGACGGCTTCGTGGTCGCGAAATGCGCGGGCGCTGGCGCGGAGCACGTCCACACAAATAGTCCCCACGGTGACCTCCTCGTCAACGTCATCTAGCGGGACTGTAACACTCGAGCCGCGGCGTTAGTACACATTCTCTGGACGTTCCTGCGCGAAATTGCGCGTTAATGTGGTCCCGCCGCGACCCTCAGCGCGTTACTGTATACAAACAGCGTCAGTTCGCTACCAGAAGGATCACGGCTATGAACCTCAAGAATTCCGGCTCGCTCGTCGTTGGCGGCGCATCCGGGCTCGGCGAAGCGACCGCCCGCCTGCTGCACGCTGAAGGCTCCCGGGTGGTCATCGCCGACCGGGACTCCGACCGAGGCTCAGCGCTTGCCGCGGACCTGGGTGAGCGAGCCCAGTTTGTCGCCACCGATGTCACCGATGAGGCGAGCGTGGCGGCCGCCGTGGCGACAGCCGCGGAGGCAGCTCCCGAGGGATTGCGCATCAGCGTCATGTGCGCGGGCATTCCCGTCGTCCAGAAGACGGTGAGCCGCGGCGAGCCCGCCGAGCTCGCTCCCTTCCGGGCGTCCATCGACGTCAACCTCGTCGGAACGTTCAACGTGCTGCGGCTGGCCGCGGCCCGCATGGCCACGAACGAGCCGGATGAGGACGGCGAGCGTGGGGTGTGCGTCAACACCTCTTCTATCGCCGCCTTCGAGGGCCAGATCGGCCAGATCGCCTACTCGGCGGCG
>DATGSB010000235.1:0-2407 GCA_035303045.1 Actinomycetaceae bacterium
GGGGCGGTGTGGCACTGCGACGGCGACGCAGCCAGGCCAGTGGCGGGCGCGTCGCCGACACGGACTTCGAGGAGGGCCGTCCTCGGCGGACCCGCCGGTGCTCGTCTTCATAGTGGCATCACACTACCCACTCGGCGCCCCTGCGTAACACATCCAGCGCGGCGGACTGTGCCACAGTTCTGCCATGACAGCAGATGCCGGCACGACCGCCCCCGAGGTGCGGATTCTCGTCGTCGAGGACGAGCCCGCCATCGCGACCCAGATCGCCCATCGACTCACCGCCGAGGGGTGGCTGGTGGAAACCGCGCATGACGGCCTGGCCGCGCTCGACGCCGCCGCTCGGCTGCAACCCGACGTCATGGTGTTGGACGTCATGCTGCCGGGGATCGACGGAATCGAGGTATGTCGCCGCGTGCAGGCAGCCCAGGACCTCGCCGTCCTGATGCTCACGGCGCGCGACGACGAAACCGACATCCTCGTCGGGCTCGGCGTCGGCGCCGATGACTACATGACCAAGCCGTTCTCGATGCGCGAACTGGTCGCGCGGATCAAGGCGCTGCTGCGCCGCACCGAGCGGGTGCGACGCATCGAGGCGGCCTCGGCCACACGAACCGAGGCGCCCCCCGCACAAGAGCTGGGAGACCTCACCATCGACGCGGCGCAGCGTCGCGTTCGGCGGCGCGGAGCCGAAGTGCACCTGACACCGACGGAGTTCGACCTCCTCGCCTGCCTGGCCGCCAGCCCCCGCACGGTGTTCTCCCGGGAGAGGCTGATGGAAGAGGTGTGGGATTGGGCCGACGCGTCGGGGACCCGAACCGTCGACTCCCACGTCAAGGCGTTGCGCCGCAAACTGGGCGCGGACCTCGTGCGTACCGTGCACGGCGTGGGATACGCGCTGGAACCCACCCCATGACGCGCGCCTCCCCCGCACGCCACGCTCGACTCCCGCTGGCGGGCGTGCGTCCCCTCGACCGAGTGCGCTCGATCAAGATGAAGCTGGGAGTCCTCGTCGCGGTGACGGTGACGGCGGCCGCATTCATCACCTGGCTGGGCCTGGGCCACGGGTTGGGCCCCACCCGCACCTTTCCGCTGGCGATCATCTCCAGCCTGCTGGTGACCCAGCTGCTCGCCCACGGCATGACGAGCCCGCTTCGGGAGATGACGGCCGCCGCGCGGGCGATGGCCCGCGGCGATTACTCCAGGCGGGTGCGGGCGTCCAGCCGCGACGAGGTCGGCCAACTGGCTACGGCGTTCAACCAGATGGCGGCCGAACTCGGCAGCGTCGACGTCGCGCGGCGCGAAATGGTCGCCAACGTCTCCCACGAGCTGCGCACGCCGGTGGCCGCCTTGCGTGCCCAGCTGGAGAACCTGGCCGACGGCGTCACCCAGCCCACACCCCAGGCACTGGACGCCGCTCTCGGCCAGGCCGAGCGCCTCAGCGAGCTCATCGGCTACCTGCTCGACCTCTCCCGCCTCGAGGCAGGCGCGGTGGGCTTGAGTCTCAGTGAGGTCGACCTGCACGGCCTCATCTCCGACACCGTGGCCGAGGTGGACGCCGCGGCCCGTGCCACCGGGCGCGACGTTCGCTGGCACGTCGCGGTCTCCCCATCGGACCTGCGCCTGTACGCCGACGCCGGGCGCTTGCGCCAGGTGCTGCTCAACCTGCTCGATAACGCTGCGCGCCACACCCCCACAGGCTCGGCCGTGACGATTCGTGCGCGCGCCACCGCGCTGCGCGGGGAAGTCATCGTCGATGTCGTCGACTCCGGGGCAGGAATTCCGCACGCCGACCGCCAGCGGATCTTTGAACGTTTCCAACGCGGCCCCGCCGCGCACGCCGGCGGCGAACCGCGCTCCTCGGGCGGCACCGGGCTCGGGCTGGCGATCGCGCGCTGGGCGGTGACGCTGCACGGCGGCACCCTCGCGGTGGTCGACTCCGCGCCCGGCGAAGGAGCAACGATCCGGATGACACTGCCCGCACGCCCCACCGCACGCCGTGACAAGAAGGTCAATGCCTGATGATGGCGCGCAGTTGACCGCCCGTTGGTACTTGCGCGCCGAGCGGAACCCACATGCCGGTTGGGCCGTCCAAATCCGGCCAGAATCGGCGTTGGTGGCGTGTCGTCACCTACGATGGATAGACACACCCAACACCTTTGGAAGAGGGCGAACCGCGCGTGTCCACTCAGGAACACCCTGATCCCATCTCCGCCACTTTCGGCGCCAACGAATGGCTCATCGAAGAGCTGTTTGAGAAGTACCAGCAGGATCCCAACCTCGTAGACCCGGCCTGGTGGGACTTCTTCAAGGACTATCAGCCGAACAACGGCGATCAACCCGCTCCCGCGACCCGCACAGCGTCGCCCAGCGCCGCGACGCGCCAGCCCGGCGAGGACCGGCCCACCGC
>DATGSB010000236.1:0-2478 GCA_035303045.1 Actinomycetaceae bacterium
GCCACAGTATGCCCGATTCCGTCACGGCACGCAGCACGCTCGTGCACGGGCCGTATGGAAGGTCCCGATTGGGCACACGATTCGACATTCCGTGCGGAAACGGTGTTCCGTGCGCGCAGGTACCGTCCGAGTGTAGGCCACCACTGTGGGACGTCGGGGCATCCTGGACGGCCCTGAGCCCTGTTCGCGATCCGGATCAACGTCTTCACGTGCGATTCCGTTCCTCATGTGTGGCCTGGCGCACGAAAAGCAGGATGCCACTGAATACGAGCACGTGCGGTCATCACCACGCCCAGGACGCAGCGCCCGCCCGGGCCGACCGAAGGCCGGCGGGCAGAAGCGGGGCGCCCGCGGAACGCACCCGCGGACGCCCTGACGATGGCCCGTTCCGGAGGTCAGAGCGCGGCCACGGCCGCCTCCACCGCACGCAGCGCCTCGTCGACCTTGCCGGCGTCCTTGCCGCCGCCCTGGGCGATGTCCGGCTTTCCGCCGCCACCGCCGCCGAGCGCGCGGGCCGCGACCCCTACGAGGTCGCCCGCCTTGATGCCCGCCGTACGCGCCGCTTCATTGGTGGCGATCACCACGACCGGGCGGTCCTTGGGCACCGCGGTCATCGCCACGACCACCGGTTCCTCCTCACCCAGACGCCCGCGCACGTCGAGGACGAGGGTGCGCAGGTCGTCCGCGGAGGCGCTCTCGGGCGCACGCTCCGCCACGACCTTCGTGTCACCGTGCCGACGCGCACCGGCCGCGAGGGTCCCGGCCGCTTGCAGCACCTGGTCCGCACGCAGCTTCTCGATCTCCTTCTCGGCCGCACGCAGGCGCGTGACCATGGAGTCGATGCGCTCGGGCAGCTCTTCACGCGGGGTCTTGAGCTGTTCGGAGAGCTGACCCACCAGTGCCGACTCCTTGGACAGCCGCTGGAAGGCGTCCGCACCGACCGCGGCCTCCACACGGCGCACGCCCGAGCCGATGGAGGACTCCCCCAGCAACTTGACGATGCCGAGCTTGGCCGTGGAACCGACGTGGGTGCCGCCGCACAGTTCGACGGAGTAGTCGCTCATCTCCACGACGCGCACACGGTCGCCGTACTTCTCACCGAACATGGCCAGCGCCCCCATCTTGAGTGCCTCGTCGAGGTCACGCTCCTGGGTGCGCACCTCGATGTCGCCGCTCAGAACGGAGTTGACCTCTTCCTCGACCTCGGCCAGGCGCTGGGTGCCGACCTGGCTGTCGGCGGTGAAGTCGAAACGCAGCTGGCCCGGGCGGTTCTCCGAACCGGCCTGGCCCGCGGAGGGTCCCAGCGAGTTGCGCAGGGCGGAGTGGATGAGGTGGGTGGCCGAGTGCGAGCGCTCGATCGCACGGCGCCGGACGGTGTCGATCGAGGCGTGCACGGTGTCGTCCAGGACCACCTCACCCGAACGCACGGTGCCGCGGTGCACGAACAGGCCCGGCACCGGTTTCTGGACGTCCTCGACGTCCACGACACCGCGTCCGTCCACGGTGAGTGTGCCCGTGTCGGCGAGCTGGCCACCGCTCTCGGCGTAGAACGGGGTGCGGTCCAGCACGAGTTCGACCTTCTGGCCGGCGCGTGCGGCAGGTACACCCTCGCCGTCCACGACCAGTCCCCTGATGTGGGACTCGCTCTCGGGCTCGCTGTAGCCGAGGAAGTCGGTGTCCCCGGCCTTCTCGTGCATCTGCGAATACAGGGAGAGGTCGGCGTTGCCGAGCTTCTTGGCATTCGCGTCGGCCTTGGCGGTCTGGCGCTGGCGCTCCATGAGATCGCGGAAGGCGCCCTCGTCCACGCTCAACCCCTGCTCCTGGGCCATCTCCAGGGTCAGGTCGATGGGGAAGCCGTAGGTGTCGTGGAGCTGGAAGGCGTCCGCGCCGGAGAAGACGGAACCGCCGGACTCCTTGGTGCGTTCGGCGGCACGGCCGAACAGTGCGGTACCCGCACGCAGAGTATTGGCGAAGTTCTGCTCCTCGGTGTCGATCACACCGTGGATGATCTCCACCTTGTCCGCCAGGTCGGGGTAGATGTCCTTCATCGCGTCGAGGCTGACGGCGGTGAGCTCGTGCAGGAACGCGGTGTCGGTGCCCGACAGCAGGCGCAGGTTGCGCACGGAGCGGCGCAGGAGGCGGCGCAGCACGTAGCCGGCCTTCTCGTTGCCGGGCTTGACGCCGTCGCCGACGAGCATGACGGCGCTGCGCACGTGGTCGGCGACCACACGGAGCATGACGTCGTTCTCATGGTCCTCGCCGTAGGTGGTGCCGCTCAGCTCCGCGGCCCGCTGCAGGACACGGCCGATGATGTCGGTCTCGTAGATGTTGTCGACACCCTGCAGGATCGCCGCCAGGCGCTCCAGTCCCAGGCCGGTGTCGATGTTCTTCCGCGGCAGATCGCCGAGGATCGGGTAGTCCTTGCCGGAACCCTCGCCCCGCTCGTACTGCATGAAGACGAGGTTCCAGATCTCGATG
>DATGSB010000237.1:0-3366 GCA_035303045.1 Actinomycetaceae bacterium
CGGCGTTTGACGCCCATGCCTCACTTTCTCCGGACAGCAGTGGGCCTTCGCCGGCGTGACGAATTATCCTGTTTCGGCAAAACGATTGTCTTGACAGCAATCTTCAAGTTTCTCCGAGCGGCTGTGGACTTTTCAGGCCGCTGTGAAGACCTTGCGCTCGTTGCGATCCTGGAGCGGTCGCGCATTGGGGCCGTCATCGGCACGCAAGAGCTTTGTGGTCTCGCTGCGCGCGACGCTTTGCACGGCCTTGAGAACGAACCAGTGCACGCCTTCGGTCGCCGGCGGAGTGGTGAGTGAACCGCTGTAGAAGTAGTAGTCGAGTGATGCAGGTAAAAAATCGGCGGCGCGAAACGCGCTCTCCGGCTTTTCCGTTTTGTCCGTGTTGTCCGGCAGGCGCGATTCCATCCTGGCAAACGTCGGATCGTGCTCTCCTTCGGCGTAAAGCAGGGCCAGCACGGCGACGTTGCCGGCCGCGTCCTTGTGCACGAAGTGCGCTTCCATCTTGTAGGCTTGGCCCTCGAGGTGATGCTCACTCGGCACATGAAAGTGCAGGTGATCGAGGGCGTAGCGCTTGTTGCCCACCTCGAGGCGGCCGCCGGGCTCGAAGTGCACCTGAATCTGGTGGCCGTTGTTGATGATCTCGCGCGCCGCGACGTCGTAGGCCAGGCGCAACGGCTCGAGTTTCGTGGGCGTGAAGTCGGTGAGATTGATGGGCGACTGCCACAGGCCCTCGTCGCAAATCGAGGCGATCTCGCCCCAGTTTTCGGGGCCGGTTCCGCCCGAATAGCTCCAGTCGTCGTCGGTTCGAAAGGCGCTGTTGTTCATCGGGTTTCCAAGCGTGGCAACCGCGTCATTATAAAGCTCCGTCGCGGGAGCGTCTCATGGGCACGACAACAAACACGCACCACCACTTGCGCGAATAACAAATGAACAATCGCGAGCAAGCTCGCCCCCACAGTTGTTTACTTTGTGATGCGATCGAGGACGATAAAGCTCATGTCGCAGGGGTTTTTATCGTCGGCCGCACGACGCTCGCGTGATAGCTCCCGCCATTGGCTCGGCGCTAGTTCGGGAAAGAAGGTGTCGCCTTCGATCGTGGCGTGGATGCGGGTGAGATAGATGCGCTCCGCCGCGGGCAGGACGGCGCGGTAGAGCTCGCCGCCGCCCATCACCATGACTTCCGGCGCGTCGGCGACGAGTGCGAGCGCCGCCTCGAGGCTCTCGGCCGTTTCGATGCCCGCCGTCTCGATCCGGCCACGCCGCGTGACGACGATGCTGCGCCGGCCGGGAAGCGCGCGACCGACGGATTCGAACGTGCGCCGGCCCATGATGATGGGTTTGCCCATCGTCGTGGCCTTGAAGTGCTTGAGATCGGCGGGCAGGTGCCAGGGCATCCCGCCGTTACGGCCGATGACGTTGTTCTCGCTTGCCGCGACAATCAGCGAGAGCATCAGCCGAGCCTCGCGCCGTTCTCGACCGGCTTGTTTCTCCGGCAGCGGCGCGGTGACGATCCGCTCGAGCCACTCCCACGTGCGCAGCAGGACGGGATCCTTGTCGTTGACCCCGTAGCCGCTGAGGATCTCGTCGATCGACGACTCCGGGATCGGCGGCTGGATCCCCTCGTAACGGTTGCGGGGGCGGAAGAAGGAGCTGGCCGCGATGTACGCGAAGACCGTGGCGAGTGCCGTGAGGATCGTGTAGCTGACGAACCGGCGCAGCAGGTACTTCGTCACGCGGGGACTCCTACGGTGGACATACTCTTCGCGCCTCGGCGGGGCGACGGACGGTCCGCACTACGGTGCGTCAGCGGTGCGGTCGGGAAGGACACCTGGTTTCCCACGTCATCTGTGGAGCCGTGTCCGTTCCGAGCACATCCCACGCGTCAGCGCTGTAGGGCAGATTCCAGAACTGTATGACAGATGGGAAGGGGCGGGGCGCAGAACGGACCGTCATGACCGAATCGTTATTCTCGTTCGGACGGAGGGCCGGCGAGCTCTCGCAAGTAGCGGTGGAGGGCACGGCGGTCGATCGGGCCGACGGGATGGCTGTCGGCATCGGGGTGGCGGGCCTCGGCGATCCGGGAGGTGAGATCCGCGCTCAGCGGCGGGGCTGCGGAGTCGTGTCCGCGCTCGTCGGCGATCTCGCCCAGGACCCGGGACAGGCTGCGTGCCGTCATGCGGCGCCTGGGCTGGGCGCCGTAGATCATGTCCTCCAGCCGGCGCACCCGCTGGTCCTGCGCATGGGGGAGGGCGTAGTCGGCATCCAGGTCCAGTGCGGGGAGGGAGAGGTCGTCGGCGCGGGGGACGCCGACGTGCCAGATCCACAGCAGGGTCCCGCCCACCACGCCCAGGGCGATCGGGAAGGGCAGCGAGAAGCGCAGCCCGAACAGGGCGCAGACGCCGACGATCGCCAGGGCGGCGCCGACGCCGACCGCCATCCGCACCAGCAGCGGCCGCAGGGCGGTGATCATCTCGCCTCCCGGGCCGCACGGGCGTCGAGACCCTCGGTGAGCGTGTCCAGACGGGCCAGCGCCTCCTCGCGGTCGTCCTCGCCCAGCGGCCGGTCGTCGAACAGGGCCCGACGGTACAGGTGGGCCAGGCGGTCCAGCGCCCCGGCATCCAGCTCGAGGGACCCCAGGACGTCGACCACGAACTCCAGGGTGGTCTGGGAGGGGCGGCGGCGCACGCCCGCCGCGGCGATCGCCTCCTCGAGGGAGAGCCAGGCGGCGATCACGGCATCGTGGGCATCGACCACCGTGGACAGCCGGTCACGGGCGTCGTCGAGAGCGGTGCGGGCCTGATCAGGGGTCAGCTCCTCCTCGTCCTCGGCGTCCCCGGCGGGGACCGGCTTCGGGCGGGCCAGCTGACGCATCCTCAGCAGCACCCAGACCGCGACCGCGACCGCCACCGCCACCAGGACCGTGATGGTGACCAGCAGGCCGCTGCCGCCACCGTCGCGCTCGGGGGGCGGCGGTGGCGGCGAGGGCGTGGCCCACTCCTCGGGCATCTCGGGCGGCTCGACCTCCGGCTCGATGGAGAAGTCCCAGTCGCTCTCGCCGGTGAGGACCGCGATCCGGCCCCGATCGGCACCGGCGCCGAGAGTGGCCAGGGCCAGGGCACCCAGCAGCGCTGCCAGCAGCACCGCCACCATGATCCGCTGGCTGCCGGCCGGGCGGGTCCGCCGCTCGCTCATGTCCCGCCGCCCCGGGGCAGATCGCGGTGCGGGGAGGTGATCACCACGGACTGCTCCCCGGCGATGCGGGTCAGGATCAGGGTCGCGGACTCCTCGCCGAAGCGGCGGGGGCGCAGCTTGCGCCGCAGCTCCTCGGGCTCGACCGCGGTGCCGCGCTTCTTGATCTCCAGCACC
>DATGSB010000238.1:0-2747 GCA_035303045.1 Actinomycetaceae bacterium
CTGCACCAGTCGATGTTCTACGTCGGAGCCCACAACCTCACTGAACTCGCCGACAAGGGCCGGTTCGTGCGCGTCACGAGCGCCGGCCTCCGCGAATCCCACCCGCACGACGTCGAGCTCACCGTCGAGGCACCGAACTACAACCGGTAGTCCTGCTAGTGAGGGTCAGGCGCGACGGCTGAGGCCGCGGGCTGCGCGGCGGGTGCGTCCACACCGACGCCGAGCGGCCAGCTAGGGTCAGCGCCCGGGCCGGGGAGGCCACGGGAGGCCCGCCACGCGTTGAAGCCCTCGGCCCACCGCGCGTGCTCGCCCTGCTGCCACGCGTGGAGGTCGGCGAGAGCCATCTCGCCGACCTGCGGGTAGCGGATGGCCAGCGCTTCCAACACCCCCAGCGTGGCGATGACATCGACCTCCGCGGTGTGCAGGTCGGCGTCGGTGATGACTTCGTAGTGATCGCACAGGTCGCCCAGGCGCCGCTTGCCCTTACGGTAGGGATCCACAGCGCGGTCGAGCACGAGGGGATCGATGACGGGCACCACGGCCCGACCGAGGCGCTGGACGAGGCCGGGCAGCCCGTGGCGCACCAACTCGTGTTCCAGGATCGTCAGATCGAAGCTCGCGTTGAACGCGACCACCGGCACGCCCTGGGCAAGGAAATGCGCCAGCTCGGTGGCCAGCTCCTCCAGCGCCTGGGCCGGTGCTTGCCCCCGCTCGCGGGCGAGCTCGGTGGTGACGCCGTGCACGTCGGCCGCCGCCTGGGGGATGGGCACCCCCGGATCGATGAGCCACGTGCGTTGGCGCATCCCCGTGGCATCGCGCAACACGAGGGCGGCGGTGACGATGCGATCGTCCTGCGGACTCACTCCCGTCGTCTCGGTATCGAAGCCCAACCACGGCCCGTTGACCCACCCCATCGCTCACTCCTCACACGCGCCGCCCCACCCCCTGTGGTGCCGCGATCCCTACAGTGGCAGAGGCCACTGACACTCGGGTCGACCGCCCGCTGCGGGCGTGGCGCGCAAGGCCCGTCCCTCGCGCGGGCGAACTGTCCTCCGCTTCGGCGGAAGAGATATCTTGATGTCGAGCAGTCTTGTCCCGTCGAGCCCCCTGGAGGCGGCACCCCCCATGGCCAAGATCATCTATACCCACACCGACGAGGCCCCCATGTTGGCGACGCATTCGCTGTTGCCGATCGTGGCCGCATACGCGGGCAAGGCCGGTGTCGACATCGAGATGCGCGACATCTCACTGGCGGGGCGGATCGTCGCGCAGTTCAGCGACTACCTCACCGATGAGCAGCGGCAATCCGACGCGCTCGCAGAGCTGGGTGAGCTGGCTCAGCGGCCGGAAGCCAACATCATCAAGCTGCCCAACATCAGCGCCTCCGTCCCGCAGCTCAAGGCGGCCATCGCCGAACTGCAGGCACAGGGGTACGCCCTGCCGGACTACCCCGAGGAGCCCGCCACCGAGGAGGACCACGACGTGCGGGCCCGCTACGGCCGGGTGCTCGGCAGCGCCGTCAACCCGGTGCTGCGCGAGGGCAACTCCGACCGCCGAGCGCCCGCGTCGGTGAAGAACTACGCGCGCAACAACCCCCACTCGATGGGGGAGTGGAGCGCGGACTCCGCCACGCAGGTCGCCACGATGGACGAGGACGACTTCCGCCACAACGAGCAGTCCGTCATCCTCCCCGCCGACGACACCCTGCGCATCGAGCACGTCGCCGCCGACGGCACGACGACCCCGCTGCGCGAGGAGCTTCCCGTTCTCGCCAACGAGATCGTCGATGCCACCGTCATGCGGGCGAGCGCGCTGCGGGAGTTCCTCACCGCTCAGATCGCCCGTGCCAAGGCCGACGACGTGCTCTTCTCCGTTCACCTCAAGGCCACGATGATGAAGGTGTCGGACCCCATCATCTTCGGCCGCGTCGTCGAGGCTTTCCTGCCCGACTTCTTCGAGCGCTTCGGCCCGCAGCTGCAGGCGGCGGGCGTCAGCCCCTCCTACGGCCTGGGCGGGATCATCTCGGGCCTCGAGGACCTCTCCGCGGAGGTCAAGGAGGAGGCGCTGACGGCGATCGACGAGGGCCTGGCGGCCGGGCCGCGGCTGGCCATGGTCGATTCCGACCGGGGCATCACCAACCTCCACGTGCCCTCCGACGTCATCATCGATGCGTCGATGCCCGCCATGATCCGCTCCTCGGGCAAGATGTGGGGCCCGGACGGCGACCTCCACGACACGCTGGCGGTCATCCCCGACTCGAGCTACGCGGGGGTCTACCAGGCGGTCCTCGACGACTGCCGCGCGAACGGCGCGCTGGACCCCACGACGATGGGCACCGTGCCCAACGTCGGCCTCATGGCACAGAAGGCCGAGGAGTACGGCTCGCACGACAAGACCTTCGAGATCGCGCACGACGGAATCGTGCGGGTCGTCAACTCCGCCGGGGAGGTGCTCATGAGCCACGAGGTTGCCGCCGGCGACATCTGGCGGGCTTGCCAGACGAAGGACGTGGCGGTGCGCGATTGGGTGCGCCTCGCCGTCGAACGCGCCCGGCTGAGCGACACCCCCGCGGTGTTCTGGCTCGACGAGCAGCGCGCGCACGACCGCAACGTGCGGGCCAAGGTCGAGGAGTACCTCGGCGACCACGACACGGCGGGGCTCGACATCCAGATCATGTCCCCGGTGGCGGCCACGACCCACACCCTGGCTCGCCTGCGGCGGGGGGAGGACACGATCTCCGTCACGGG
>DATGSB010000239.1:0-8122 GCA_035303045.1 Actinomycetaceae bacterium
CCCACTGGCGCTTGATGCCTTCCAGGCCCTTGGCGGTGTCGTAGACCGTCTTCGCGTCGGAGTCGCTGGCCAGCAGCTGGCGGAACTCTTCGGCCTCCGCGTAGCGCTTGTCGGCGGGGTCGAGGATCCCCGTGAGCGAGATGTCCTTCCCCATGACCGATGGCGGCATCGCCTTGGTCAGGGTCTCCCCCATCTGGAACGGGTAGTCCAGCACGCGCGCCGAGTCCTTCAGCGCCTGTTTGGCGCCCATCGTGCCGTAGGTGATCACCTGGGCGACCCGGTCGTCGCCGTACTTCTCAGTGACGTAGCGGATGACCTCACCACGGCGGCGCTCATCGAAGTCGACGTCGAAGTCCGGCATGGAGACGCGGTCGGGATTGAGGAAGCGCTCGAAGATGAGGCCGTGCTCGAGGGGGTCGAGATCGGTGATGCGCAACGCGTAAGCCACCATCGACCCGGCGCCCGAACCGCGCCCGGGGCCCACCCGGATGCCGCGGTCCTTCGCCCAGTTGATGAAGTCCGCGACCACGAGAAAGTAGCCGGGGAAGCCCATCTGGGTGATGACCTCGACCTCGTAACGGGCCTGCTTCGACACCTCCTCGGGGACGCCGCTCGGGTAGCGGTAGGCCAAGCCCCGCTCGACCTCCTTGACGAACCAGGAGTGTTCGTCCTCCCCCTCGGGAACGTCGAAATGCGGCATGAAATTCGCGCCGTCCCGCGCAGTGCGGAAGGAAACCTCGCACTGCTCGGCGACAAGCAGCGTGTTGTCGCAGGCTTCGGCATGGTCACGCCACAGCTCGCGCATTTCCTGGGCCGGGCGCAAGTAGTAGGTGTCGCCACTGAAGGCGAACCGGTTCCCGCCCTCGTCGTAGGTGGGGTCGGTGAGCTTCGCCCCGGACTGCAGGGCGAGCATGACCTCATGCGTGACGCGATCCTCGGGGCGGGTGTAATGCGAATCGTTGGTCGCCAGCAGGGGGGCGCCAATATCGCGCGAAAGGCGCAGCAGGTCGGCGATGACGCGGCGTTCGATGTCGAGGCCGTGGTCCATCACCTCGACGTAATAGTTCTCCTTGCCGAAGATGTCCTGGAACTCTGCGGCCGCGCGAACGGCCTCGTCGTACTGGCCGAGGCGCAGCCGGGTTTGAACCTCGCCGGAGGGGCACCCGGTGGTCGCGATGAGGCCATCGGCGTAGGTGGTGAGCAACTCCCGGTCCATCCGCGGCCACTTGCCCCACTGCCCTTCCAGCGAGGCCCGAGAGCCCAGCCGGAAGAGGTTGTTCATACCCGTGTTGTTGCGGGCGAGCAGGGTCATGTGGGTGTAGGCACCGCGAGCCGAGACGTCGTCTCGCGCCTGGTGTTCCTCGCCCCACCGCACCCGGGTGCGGTCGAATCGCGAGGTGCCGGGCGTGACGTAGGCCTCGAGGCCGATGATGGGTTTGACGCCGTGGCGTTGCGCCGCCGACCAGAAATCGAAGGCACCGAAGAGGTAGCCGTGATCCGTGATCGCCAACGCCCGTTGCCCGATACGAGCCGTCTCGCCGAGGAGATCATCGACCTTCGATGCCCCATCGAGCATCGAGTATTCGGTGTGGACGTGGAGGTGAACGAAATCCTGAGAAACCCCCGAAGTCATAGGCCACATCCTAGGCCGACGCCTTCGGTGCCCGGTGGACCGATCACCCAGCGGCAGGTGGCATGGCGTGTCGCGGTGGCACGCCTCAGAGAGTGCCGGCCCGCAGGCGCTGCAGGGCGGCGTCGAGGTCGGCCGGATAGGAGCTGGTGACCTCCAGCAGGTCGCCGCTCGTCGGGTGTGCCACCTGCAGGCGCATCGCGTGCAGCCACTGACGGCGCAGGCCGAGTTTGTCGGCGAGCACCGGATCCGCTCCGTAGGTGAGGTCCCCCACGCACGGGTGGCGCATGGCCGAGGCGTGCACCCGAATCTGGTGGGTTCGCCCGGTTTCGAGGCGCACTTCCAACAGGGAGGCGCCCGGCATCGCTTCCAGCGTGTCGTAGTGGGTAACGGCGTGCTTGCCGTCGGCGATGACGGCGAAGCGGTAGTCGGCCCCCGGGTGGCGGCCGATGGGTGCATCGATGGTGCCCCGCAGGGGGTCCATGTGGCCCTGCACGACGGCGTGATAGACGCGAGTGACGGTCCGCTGCCGGAAGGCGTCCTTGAGGTGAACGTAGGCCACCTCCGACTTGGCTAGCAGCATCACGCCCGAAGTTCCTACGTCGAGGCGGTGGACGACGCCTTGCCGTTCGGCGGGGCCGCTGCGGGCAAGCTGGTAGCCGCTGGCCGCCAGGGTGTCGACGACGGTGGGGCCGAGCCAGCCGGGTGAGGCGTGAACGGCGACCCCGACGGGCTTGTCGACGACGAGCAGGTCGTCGTCTTCGTAGCGCACGACCAGGCCCTGGGCCGGCTCACGCGGGGCAGCCTCGCGCGGGGCGGGCATGTCGATCTCCAGCCAGGAGCCCGCTCGGAGCCGATCGGATTTCGCCAGCGGCTCGCCGTCTTGGCGGATGCCCCCCGAGCCCAGCAGCTCGGCGGCCTGGTTGCGTGAGAAGCCGAGAAGCCGACCCAGTGCGACGTCCGCGCGCTCACCGGCCAGCCCTTCGGGCACCGGCAACTGACGCTGTTCGCTCATCGCCTGCCTCCGCGCCGCGGGGGCTCCTCCTCCTCCGCCCCGTCGGTGGCGTCGGCGTCGGTCGGCCCATCCGCCCAGCGGGCGATGTTGGTTTCGCCGCCGTCCGGCTCCGCGATCCTGGCCTCGTAGGTCGGTGGCGCCTCCTCCGCGCCGGCGGGGGCGTCATCGGGGGCGGGGTCGCCGCTACGCCGACCGTCGATCTCGACGCCGCGCAGCGCGAGCAGCGCGACGAGGATGGCCGCGACAACAATCGCGATATCGGCGATGTTTCCGACGAACCAGCCGTTGTAGTTGATGAAGTCGACAACCTCACCGCGGGCGAAACCGGGTTCCCGCAAGAGTCGGTCGATGAGGTTGCCGATCGCGCCGCCGAGCAGCATTCCCAGGGCGATGGCCCAGCCCAGGGATCTCATCCGCCGCGCGGCGCGCAGCACGACGATGACGACGATGGCCGCCACGGCCGTGAGTAGCCAGGTGAGCCCCGTTGCGAGGGAGAACGCAGCACCCGGATTGAAGATGAGCTGCAGGCTGATGACGTCGCCCAGGAACGGGTAGACGACGTAGGGCTCGAGGCGCTGGGTGGCCAGCACCTTGGTGTATTGATCGACTCCGGCGACGAGCAGCGTGAGGGCCGCGAAGAGGAGCAGAACCCCGCGACGGGTGCGCCGCGGTTTCATGCCACGCGCGTGCTCGGAGGCGTCGCCCACTACTGCTCCTTCGTGGCGCTGCGCGCCTCGGGTGGTCCTGGGCACCCGAGGGTCGCCGTGCTAGTTCTGGAGCGGACCGGACTCGGGCAGCGCCTGGCCGCCACTGACGTTGCCGCGCCCTTCGACGTCGGCCAGCAGCGATTCGAGGTAGCTCTTGAGGCGCGTGCGGTAGTCGCGTTCGAAGACGCGCAACTCGTCGATCTTGCGCTCCAGCAGGCTGCGCTCCTGCTCCATCTGGGTGACGATCCGCTTGTGGTTCTCCTCGGCGGTGCGCACGATCCGATCGGCCTCGGTGCGAGCTTCGGTGAGGATGCGGTCGCCTTCCTCCTTGCCGTTGGCGACGTACTCGTCGTGCAGGCGCTGGGCGAGCGCGAGCATCCCGGTGGCCGACTCCGGGCCGTCGGTGGTCGGCGCGCTCGTCGACTCGGGCTCCGGCTCCGGCTCCGGTTCCGGCGTGGCGGCGGGCTCGGGGGCTGCCTCTGCGGCGGGCACAAC
The DNA here is from genome assembly GCA_035303045.1 of Actinomycetaceae bacterium. Lineage (GTDB taxonomy): Bacteria > Actinomycetota > Actinomycetes > Actinomycetales > Actinomycetaceae > DATGSB01. Next base: position 3,848 of record DATGSB010000239.1, read on the forward strand.
CGCCGGGGTGTCCGGGCTGGATGCAGACGCGGCGGAACCGTCGCTGAGTTCCGCGATGCGACGCTCGGCTGCCGCCAGCTTCGCCTTGAGCTCCTCGTTCTCACTCGTGAGGGAGCTCAGCGTGTTGACCACCTCATCAAGGAAGTCGTCGACCTCGTCCTGGTCGTAACCCTCGCGGAACTTGGTCGGCTGAAACTTCTTGTTGAGGACGTCATCTGCCGTGAGCAGCGCCATCGTCGTCACCTCTGTTGTCTATCGGTAAGTTGTGAGCGTCACTGTCGCGCAACCCACTGGGCCACGGTAGCGCAGCGCTGTGACGCTGGGAGAATCTGTACCACGGATCGGTCAGGACAAAGACAGGAACCACGCCACCCGCATCGCGATGCTGACGGCGAGAAACAAGATGATAAATCCCAGGTCGAGGGCCACCGGCCCCAATCGAAGGGGCGGAATCCGGCGCCGGAGCCATCGCAAGGGCGGATCGGTGACGGTGTAGAGCGCCTCGGCGAGCAGGAGCAGCAGGCCGCGTGGGCGCCAGTCGCGTGCGAACACCTGGACCCAGTCGAACACCAGTCGCCCGATGAGGGCGAACATGTAGATCAGCAGCAGCACATACAGCGCTGAGAAGAGCAACCCCACGTTAGCTCTGGTTGAACAGGCGCCCTGGGCCGCCCTCCGGCTCCGCATCTCCCGCGATCTCGACGTCCGCCGGCGACAGCAGGAACACCCGGCTGGTGACCCGCTCGATCGTGCCGTGCAGGCCGAAGACCAGGCCAGCGGCGAAGTCGACCATCCGCTTGGCCTCGGTCTCGCTCATGCCCGACAGGTTCATGATGACCGGCGTGCCATCCCGAAAGGATTCACCGATGACCCTGGCCTCGTTGTAGGTGGTGGGGTGCACGGTGCTGATGCGCCGCAGGTCGGCGGTGGGCTCGGGGGCCGGGGCGATGGTGGGTCGTGGCATGGGAGTCACCTGTGCCTCACGCTCCACGGGCCGCGGCTGCTCGGCGCGGGCCGCGGCGGGTTGTTCCGGATATTGGGTGTCGTCCTCTTCAGACAGCCCCAAGTAGGCCATTGTCTTGCGCAGTGCTCCGGCCATGGCTGCTCCTTGTCTAGACGGGGATAGCGCTGGTAGTGACGCTAGACCAGGGCGGGGCGGAGCCGGCCCTTGCGCTACGGCGTGTCGTCGCCTGCGGGGATGACAATCCCCGCGAAGCGACCGGTGCGCCCGTCGCGGCGGTAGGAGTAGAACCGGTGGTCGGTGCGAGTGCAGCGCGCGAGGTGTTCGATGTGGCTCACCCCCGCGGCGCTGAGTTGAGCGATCACGCCGGCAGGGATATCGAGGGACGGGGTGCCCCACGCGGTCCTCGCGCGCACGCCGGCGACCCGCGAGGCGACCTCGGACTGCAGCGCCTCGGGCACCTCGTAGCACCGGCCGCAGATGCTGGGGCCCACGCTCGCGTGCAGGGTCGGTGCCGGGGATCCCAGCCGGGAGAATTCGGCGAGCACGGCCGCGACGATCCCGGCCACCAGCCCGGCGCGGCCCACGTGCACCGCAGCCACGGTGCGACCGTGGGTGGCTGCGAGCAGCAGCGGGACGCAGTCGGCGACGAGCGCCCCCGCGCCGTGGCTCATCCCGCCGTGCAGGACGACGGCATCGACCTCTCCGGCGTTGGCCCGCGGTGGCGCTTCTCGCAGCACCGCGACCCGCGCGCTGTGGCACTGGTCCATCCAGATGAGGGGCCGGCCGAGCTCAGCCTCGGTGAGCTGCCGGTTGCGTTCGACGGCGGCATGGTCGTCCCCGACGTGGTGGGCGAGGTTTCTCCCGCGGCTGCCCCCCGGCGCACCCCATGGCCCGGTGGATGTGCCCCCAACGCGGGTGGTGAACACCCCACGGGCACCCGGTCCCACATTGGCGTGGAGGACGTCGGGCACCGGATCAGCGCAGGAAGTCGGGGACGTCCAGATCTTCTTCCTGCCGGGCGCGCGCCGGCTCTTCGTCGAAGACGCGCGGCACCTGCAGGTCCCCGGGCCGCAGCGTGGCCGCATTGTCGGCGGCGCCCGCGGCGGCAGCGACGACCGGGGCCGCCTCGGTGTCGGGTTCGGGGGCCGCGGCCACCTCGGGACTGTCGACCGAAGCCACGCTGGGGACCGTCGGCGGGGGCGCCGGGGTGTGGGCCACGGGGGCCGCCACCTGCGGTGCCGGGGCCGTGGCGGATTCCGGATCGAATCCGGCAGCGATGACCGTGACGCGGACTTCATCGCCGAGCGCGTCGTCGATGACGTTGCCGAAGATGATGTTGGCTTCGGGGTGGGCCGCCTCCTGCACGAGCCGGGCTGCCTCGTGGATCTCGTAGAGACCGAGGTCGCTGCCGCCCTGGATCGACAGGAGGACGCCGTGGGCCCCGTCGATGCTCGCCTCCAGCAACGGGGAGGAGATGGCGAGTTCGGCAGCCTGTACGGCGCGATCCTCGCCACGTGCGGAACCGATGCCCATGAGCGCGCTGCCCGCGCCCTGCATCACCGACTTCACGTCGGCGAAGTCGAGGTTGATAAGGCCGGGCGTCGTGATGAGGTCGGTGATGCCCTGGACACCCGATAGGAGTACCTGGTCGGCGCTCTTGAAGGCGTCGAGCACCGAGACGTTGCGGTCCGAGATCGAGAGGAGGCGGTCGTTGGGGATGACGATGAGGGTGTCGACCTCGGCGCGCAGCGCCTCGATGCCGGCGTCGGCCTGGGTCGAACGGCGCCGCCCCTCAAAGGTGAAGGGCCGCGTGACCACACCGATCGTCAGGGCTCCCAAGCCCTTGGCGATACGTGCCACCACCGGAGCTCCGCCGGTGCCGGTACCCCCGCCCTCGCCGGCGGTGACGAACACCATGTCGGCGCCACGGAGAACCTCTTCGATCTCCTCCTCGTGATCCTCCGCTGCCTTCTTGCCGATCTCCGGATCGGCTCCGGCTCCCAAGCCGCGGGTCAGTTCGCGGCCGACGTCGAGTTTGACGTCGGCATCGCTCATCAGCAGCGCCTGGGCGTCGGTGTTGATCGCGATGAACTCCACGCCCTTGAGCCCAACCTCGATCATGCGGTTGACGGCATTCACTCCGCCACCGCCGATGCCGGCCACCTTGATGACCGCCAGGTAATTCTGCGGTGCCGCCATGGGCCCCCCTCAGTCGTCTGCCTTCATAGTCGTGCCATGCCCTGACCGGGCCTAACCTTCAACCTCGAGTTGAGAGTTAGACTTATGTCATTTCAAGGCATCCGGAACGCTAGGTTGCCGATTGCCCGGCGGCAACGACATCCCGGGGTGTGTCGCGCCGCGCCGCCCGCCGCTCGTCGGAGCGTGTTAGCCCGTGGCCGTCGGCGCCTGGGGCACGGTGAGGTCATAGACCCGTGCCGGCTCATCACGCATCACGTCGAGGACCGCGACCTTGAGCTCCGAATCCTGCGCGTCACCCCATCGCACGGTCGCACCGTCCACCAACTGGAGCTCGATGGCTCCCGGGCTCTGCCCGCCCGCCACCGCCACGTCGTCGCGCAGCTGCTGAGGAAGGGCGGCCAGCACCTCCAGTACCGCTTGCAGGGTGGCGCTGGCGCGGTCCTCGGCCTGCGGGAGGTCCACCAGCGGCAAGTCGGCTGGTGGCTCCTCGCTGCTCCCCAGGCTCACGCCGTCGACGTCGAGGGCGGCGAAACCATCGCCGTCGGCGATCGTCGCGACCGCCACGCGGGCTTCGATATCGACGATGATCCCGTGCGGCCACGAGCGCTGGACGGTGACGTCGCGCACCTGGGTGAGCTGGCCGATGTCCGCGGCGACGGCGTCGGTGTCGAGCCGCGCCAACGGTGTGCCGAGGTACCCGGCCACGACGTCGCTCACCTGCGCGCTCGCCACCGTGGTGCCGCTGCCCGCGCCGTGGACTTCGATCGCGTCTTCGCGAAGCGTGAGAACCGGGGAGGCCAACACGAGCCAGGCGATCGCCGCAACGACGACGAGCCCCGCTGCGGCGAGGCCCGCCCGATGCCAGGTGAGCCGGCGTCGCGCACGCGCGCGTTGCGACAGGCGTTCCAGCAGGCCGCCGGAGGGCGGCGGCGGTGCGGCAGGCGCTTGCTCCCGCACGCGTGCGGCGGTCGAGGTCAGAGGCAGCGGCGCAATCGCGCGCTCGGAAGCGCCGACTGCCGGAGGGGCAGCCCGCCCCGTCGGCCGCTCGGCCGGCGCTTGGGCCGGAGACGTCGCCGCTTCGGCGGCGTCGGCGCCTGGCTGGGCGACGTTCA
>DATGSB010000240.1:0-3363 GCA_035303045.1 Actinomycetaceae bacterium
CCGGGGTCGAGTACTCGCGCGGGTTGTGGCTGATGCCCTCGTATTGGCCCCGGACGAAGACCATCGCCGTCGGGGCGATCGCCGCCAGCTCCTGGGCGTCGTGACCTGCACCGGACATCAGGCGGATCGTGTCATAGCCCAGATCTGCGGCGGCTGCGGCGATCGTGTCCTGGATGCGTTCGTCGAAGGGCACCTGGTGGGTCTTCGCCATGCGCTGGGTCTCCACGCCCAAGCCAGGGGTAGGCTGCGAATCGGGCAGCGCGGCGAGGAACGCCGCGAGATCCTGCTCGGCGGCGGCCATCTGCGCATCGTCGGGGTTGCGCAGGTCCACGGTGAGTTCCGCCCGGTCGGGCACGACGCTGGGTAGCCCCGGTGAAGTGGCGATGTGGCCCACGGTGGCCCGCAGCCGCCCGTACCGACCGGAATCGACCATCTCCCTGACTTTCACGACGATCTGCGCGGCGGCGAGCCCCGCGTCGACCCGCAGCTCCGTCGGCGTCGTGCCGGCATGGGCCGCTCGACCATGCAGGGTGATCCGCTGCCACGAGATCGCTTGAACCCCGGTGACCACGCCGATCGCGCGATCCTCGCGCAGCAGCACGGGGCCCTGCTCGATATGGCACTCGACGTACGCGTGCGGAGGGTCCAGGCGTACGGGGCGCTCGCCCGCGAACCCGATGCGTTCGAGTTCGTCCCCTAACCGCAGCCCTTCCGCGTCAACCAGGTCGTATGCGTACTCGAGCGTGAGGCGGCCCGTGGCAACGGCCGAGCCGAGCATGTCCGTGCCGAAGCGAACGCCCTCCTCCTCGGTGAAGGCCGCAATGACGAGCGGACGTCGAGTGCTGATGCCGCGCTCGTTCAGCGAGCGCACCACCTCCAGCGCCCCGAGCACCCCGAGGCAGCCGTCGAAGGCGCCGGCGGTTGCGACCGAGTCGATATGTGACCCCGCCATCACGGGCGCGAGCTCTGATTGCGCGCCCTCGCGGCGGCCGAAGATCGTCCCCATCTCGTCCACCGACACCTCGAGGCCGGCCTCGTGCATCCACCGGATGAGTAATCGACGGCCTTCGGCGTCCTCGTCGGTGAGCGACTGCCGGTTCACTCCGACGAGCCCCGTGGCTGGGTCCTCGTAGGCGCCGATTCTCGCCAATTCCATCAGCGACGCCCAGAGCCGCTCGCCATTGATCCCCAGCGCTGGCGCAGAGGTCGTCGCCGGTATGTGTGCAGTTCCCTGTGTCACGGTGTCCTTCCTGTCCGGATTGCCGGTGTGGGGGCGGTTCATGCCTCCACGGTAGGGAAACCGGAACGAATCATCGATAGCATGAGTCGACCCAGTACTGATGATAAAAACTGATCAATCGATAGGAGGGCGGCGATGTACGACCTGCACCGTCTCCGGCTGTTGCGCGAACTCTCTCACCGGGGAACGCTCGCTGCGGTGGCGGATGCGCTCGGCTACAGCCCCTCCGCTGTTTCCCGCCAACTCGGCGTCCTCGAGCGGGAAGTAGGTGTGAGACTGCTGGAGCCGGCAGGGCGGAGCGTGCGCCTCACCCCGGCGGCACGCAGGCTCGTGAGTCGAACCGAACGGGTGGTGCGCGAGCTCGAGCAGGCTGAAGCCGAGATCGCGCGCATGCGCACCGACCTCACCGGCGTCATCCGGGTCGCGACGTTCCAGACTGCGGCCCACGGGCTCGTGCTCGATGCCATCGCCCGCCTCCAACGCGAGCACCCGCGCCTGATCGTGGAGTTCACGCACCTTGAAGCCGAGGCAGCCATTCCCGCACTCCTGGCCCGCGATTTCGACCTGGTGATCTCCGAGCAATACCCGGGGAGCCCGCCAGCCCCGCATCCGGGGCTCACGACGAGCACCCTCGTGGAGGATCCGCTACTCCTGGCCGTACCGATCGCGTGGGAGGCGACATCACTTGCCGAACTCACCGAGGCGCCCTGGGTGATGGAGCCTGCGCACACTGCCCCCCGCGCCTGGACGATGGCCGCCTGCCGGGCGGCGGGTTTCGAACCGGAGGTCAGGTTCGAAACGGCCGACCTCTCCTTGCACGCCGCGATCGTCTCGAAAGGACTCGCCGCGGCTTTCCTTCCGGCGCTCGCCCGCACCCCATCGCCGGCGATGCGACTCCTTCCGACGGGCGAACACCGCACCATCACGCTCGCCATCCGAGCGGGCAGCGACAGAAACCCGGCCCTACAAGCATTCACAGCGGCCATCCGATCTCTGTGACGGGCCCCAGTGGCTCTGACGGAGCCACGATGGTGAGATTTTTAGTCTCACTGTGCATCGGAGCGATGTTCGCGGTCCGGTGGTGGCGCCGATTGGCAGGACTGTAACCCCTGTCACCCCGGAAATGATCAGGGGAGTAATTCCGGCCTGCCAGTCGGGGGCCTCGTTGATCTCGGCGGCCCATGCGCACCGCCTAGGTGAGGAGAAACAACCCGCGACACCAGAATCGCGAGGATAGGGATCACAGCAAGAACCGTCCTCACCTCGCAATCTAACCTTCGAATCAGGGCAGAGGTAGAAGTGACCCCGTGAGAAGGCTGCGCCGCCTCAGGTAGGGGCGCCACCCTTACCTCGAGCTGGCGTCCACCCATGCTGCTGTGGCTCCGTAGCTCACCTGGTCTTCAAACATGGTTTCGAGTAGATGCGCAACGAGCTGACTGCCTCTTAGGGGTGGATGCCGTCTGTGTTCGCTAATTTCGAATCTGACGTCGATGACATCGACGAGCCCGACGACGATCAGTCGAGGTTCTGCAACTGCGTGGTCATTGCGTCGACGCTCGTAGAGTCATCGACCTGGCGCTGCAGGCCTGTCATCCAGGAGTCAGTGTGCTCGGCACGAGTTTCGATGAGCGGCCAGCAGCGCGCCTGATCCTCGTCGGGCATCCACACGCTGATCAGCATCGGCTCATTACCCTGTGCTGTGTGCACACCGACGCGGATGGCTCCCTTGGAACGACCGGGGTTGAACACCGGCCAGCGCCGCGCATCCGGAACGCTGGAGATCTTCTGGTGGATCTCCGTCGCTCGCGTCTCGTCACCGTTCACGACGAACACGGTGCTTCGGAGCTCACCAGCGGCGCCGCTGATCTCACGTCGCCTCCACTGAACTTTCCCGCGCTTGCGCAGACTCAACAGCGTCGGCACGATAAACACCACGCCGGCACCGATCAGCGCGATGCCAATCGGCTTCGGGAAGCTCTCTCCCGACAGCAGCGTCATCCCAGTAACGACCGCGACGATGCCGATGAGCGCCGCGGCATACCGCAGATACCGCAGCCCCCGTCGCTCGATATACACGAAGCGGTGAGGTTGCTGAGTGAGCACCGGGTCAGCCGTGAAATCGG
>DATGSB010000241.1:0-3591 GCA_035303045.1 Actinomycetaceae bacterium
ATGGTCGCAGTGCGGCTCAGGACTTGACTGCGGCTTCTTCCGCTTCGGGTTCGACCACGAGGGGGTACACGCCGTTCTCGTCGTGCACCTCCCGCCCGGTGATGGGTGGGTTGAACACGCACACGGTGCGCATCTCCGTGCGGGGACGCAGCTCGTGCTTGTCGTGGTCGTTGAGCAGGTACATCGAGCCGGGACCGAGCTGGTGCACCTCGCCGGTTCCGAGATCGGTGATTTCACCTTCGCCGGCCACGATGAACACGGCCTCAATGTGGTTGGCGTACCAGAACTTGTTGACGGTGCCCGCCTTGAGGGTGGTCTCGTGGACCGAGAAGCCGACGCGATCCTTCGCCAGCACGATCCGCTTGGAGCGCCAGTTCTCGGTCACGATATCGGCGTCAGTACCGGTGATCTCGTCGATGGTACGGACGATCATTTAGTGCTCTCCTCAGCCTTGTGGGTCGACAGAACGGAGTTCACGGCATCCTCCAGGATCCGCATCCCCGCCTCGAACTCCTCATCGGTGATGGTCAATGCCGGCAGCAGCTTGACCACCTCGTCGTCCGGGCCCGACGTCTCCACAAGCAGTCCGTTCTCGAAGGCCGTCTGGGCGACCTTCCCGGCGAGTTCTCCGGAGGAAAACTCCAGTCCGCGGGCCATGCCGCGGCCCTTCGCGATCAGGTTGTGCTCGGGGTAGCGGGCAACGAGGGCGTTGAAACGCGCCTCGATGTTGAGCCCACGCGCCAGTGTCGAGTTCTGCAGCTTGTCATCCGACCAGTACAGGCGGATCGACTCGGCCGCGGTGGCGAACGCCGGGCTGATTCCGCGGAAGGTGCCGTTGTGCTCGCCCGGCTCCCAGATGTCGAGGTCGGGGCGCACAAGGGTGAGTGCCATCGGCAGGCCGAAGCCGCTGATCGACTTCGACAAGCATATGATGTCGGGCACGATTCCGGCTTCCTCGAAGGAGAAGAATGTACCGGTACGGCCGCAACCCATCTGGATGTCGTCGACGATGAGCAGGATGCCGTGCTTCTTGCACAGGTCGGCGAGCTGGCGGAGCCACTCGATGCGAGCAGTGTTGATCCCGCCCTCACCCTGAACGGTCTCGACGATGACGGCGGCCGGCTCGTTGAGCCCGCCCCCGGCGTCGGACAGCAGCCGCTCGAGGTAGATGAAGTCGGGCACATCGCCATCGAAGTAGTCGTCATACGGCATAGGCGTCGAGTGCACCAGCGGGATGCCGGCGCCACCGCGCTTCATGGCGTTCCCGGTCACCGACAGGGCGCCCAGGGTCATGCCGTGGAAGCCGTTGGTGAAGCTGATGACCGACTCGCGCCCCGTGACCTTGCGGGCGAGTTTGAGTGCGGCCTCGACGGCGTTGGCGCCGCCCGGGCCCGGAAAGATGACCTTGTGGTCGAGCCCGCGCGGCTCGAGGATCCGGCTGTGGAAAGTCTCGAGGAAGTCCTCGCGCGCCTCGGTGAACATGTCGAGTGAGTGCACCACCCGGTCGGCGCTGAGGTAGTCGATCATGACCTTCTTCAGCGCAGGGTTGTTGTGCCCGTAGTTCAGCGAGCCCGCACCGGCAAAGAAGTCGATGTAGGGGTTGCCGTCAGTGTCGTACATGGTGGAGCCAACGGCCCGGTCGAATACGACGGGCCAGGACCGCGAGTAACTGCGGACCTGGGACTCAAGATCGGAAGTTGTCGACGTGGTCGACATAGTCATACCGACGCATCTCCTTGGGGAATTGTGCCCTCCCGCTGATTCGGTAGGGCGGGTTTGACGACGGTCCTCGTCCACTGGATTCAGCTTCTTCCAGGTTCGAAGGGCCCGACCGTCACGAGGTTCTCAGCAGGCATGTTGTCGGGGAAGTCCTCCGCTGAGAAGAGGGGAGCCTCCCGCACCTCGGCACCGGGCCAGTCCTTGGTCAGGCTGCGGAACAGCCGGTGTGAGGCGACGTTGTCCGCCGTGATCGTGGCCTCGATAAACCGTGCTCCGGTAGCGGCGAGAAGATCTCGCAGCATCCGACTGGCAAGGCTTCGACCGCGAGCATGCGGGCTGGTGGCAACCTGCCATATGAACAGCGTGTCCGGAGCTTCGGGTCGCAGGTACCCCAGCACGAATCCGGCTGCTTCCTCCCCGAGCCATGCGATGCGGCACGTTGCCGCGAAGTCGCGAGCGAAGAGGAGGTAGGCGTAGGAGGTGTTGAGGTCTAGCCCGCCGGAATCGCGGGCCAGGCGCCACATGTGTGCCCCGTCGGCGACACCCGGTTCGGTGATCCGAACCTCCGGTGTTGCTTCGCGGCCACTCACCTTCATGGTTTGCATAGCGAGAACAACGATATCGAGGTCGAATCCGAGGCGAAACCCCGCGCGGGAGTAAATGACCGGTAAAGAAGGGGAATCTAGACGCCGGGGTAGTGCACGTTATCGGTGCCACCATGCCGGAGATTGCGGCTGCTTCAGCGAGCCGTCGTCGCCTCAAAGTGACGTCCAGGATGTGAGATATTCCAGGAGGGCTGGTGCGTTGCCTCACTTCTTTACGCTGGTGAGCAGGCCACCGCCGACGGGAAGCAGCGCCGTCACGAGGCGTTCGTCCTCTCGCAAGCCGCGACCGAGGTCGCGCATCGTCACCGTCAGATCGTCCCGGCGCGCCGGGTCGGCCACCTTGTCGTTCCCCAGCGCGTGGGCGACGGCCAGAACCCCGCCGGGGCGCAGCATGCGCAGCGCCTGCTCCACGTACTCAGGGGCCTCGAGCGGATCGGCGTCAACGAATACGAGGTCGTAGGCCGCGTCGGCCATCCGCGGCAGCACGTCCAGCGCGCGCCCCGAGATGAGCCGAGTGCGGGCGGAGGGTACGCCCGCGCCCGCGAACGCGCTGCGCGCGGCATGCTGATATTCGGTTTCCACGTCGATGGTCGTGAGCACTCCGCTGGAACGCATGCCGCCCAGTAACCACAGCCCGCTCACCCCCGCGCCCGTGCCGATCTCGACAACGGATTCCGCACCCGCGCCGGCAGCCAGCACGCGCAGCGCAGCTCCCGCACCTACCGACACCGCACCGCAGCCGAACTCGCCTGCCCGACGACGGGCGCCGAGCAGCGAGTCGTCCTCCGCGATGAAGTCTTCGCTGTAGGCCCAAGACTGGGCTCGGTCGCTAGAAATGGTGGGCCTCCTGGAGCAAGACGGATCGAGATAGCTCGATGCTATCGGTAGCACCTGGCGCCCCGGCGTCACTTCGCGGCCCGGCAGACGGCACCACACCTCGCGTTCGGCCACACGCTTGGCACAATGACCTGCGTGACGACAGGTACGCCCGATCCCGCCTTCGAGACGCCGCAGCCCGCCCCGGGCCCGTCGTCCGCGCAGCCCCCCGACCCGTGGCGCCCGCCGAGCACGCCCACCGCTGCGGCGCAGGCGATGAACTACCCGACGGCACCCACCCCCGGGGGACAGGGGGGCAGCTGGACCAGCTCGAGTGAGCCCGCCCAGCCGTTGTCACCCCAGGGCCCTGGCGAGGCGGCGCCCGCGGTGCCCGCGATGGAGCCGTGGCCGTGGCAGATACCGGCTGCACCCGCTGGGTCACCCCCGAGCA
>DATGSB010000242.1:0-5193 GCA_035303045.1 Actinomycetaceae bacterium
CGGCCTACGCCCGGTGGCGGAGCAGCGACCCCGGAGAACTGCTCGAGCCAGTCGCGACGGGCGAGGGCGACGCGCGCCGGTTGCTCGCGCCGGTGATGCAGGGGCTGGCCCCCGGCGAGAGCCGGGAGCTGGATGACGCCACCGCGGCCGAGCTGCTGGCCTGCTATGGGATCGACGTCGTCCCCGCCCGGGCGGTGACCGACGCCTCCCAGGCCGCGGCCGCGGCGCAGGAGGTGGGATGGCCGGTGGCGCTGAAGGCTCGCGACGAGGTGCTGCGGCATCGGGCCGATCTCGGGGGCGTCAAGCTCGACCTCCACACCCCCGAGCAGCTGCGTTACGCGATGGAAACCATGCGCGAAGAGATTGCCGCGGTGGGGCGCACCATCGCCGGCTTCGAGGTGCAGGCGATGGTGCCACCGGGAGTCGCGTGCGTGGTGACGGGAGCAGAGGACGACCTGTATGGGCCGGTGCTGGCCTTCGGACTCGGGGGCGACGCGGTCGAGCTGCTGGGAGACCTCGCGTACCGGATCCCGCCGCTGTATCACCAGGACGTCGCGGGCATGATTCGTTCCGTCAAGGCCGCTCCTCGGCTGTTCGGCCATCGGGGACTGCCCGTGCTCGACTCCCAAGCGCTCGAAGACGTCGTCGCTCGCCTCGCCCAGCTCACCGACGACTTGGCCGAGATCAGTCGCGTCACACTCAACCCGGTGCTCGTGGCACGTCGCGGCGCCCGGGTGCTTTCCGCCACGATCGAAGTCGCCGTGCCATGGCGGACGGACACCTCGCGCCGGACGTTGTCAGCAAATCGCGCCATAGGTGCCAAGATGGTGGCGTGGCCAATCCAGAGATGACGAGCGATTGCAGCGGCGAGATGCGCAACGAGCTGGACCGAGCCGGCTATTACCCCGACCTCGTTGCGCGGGTGCTTGACGTGGCCCTGGCGGACGAGCCCGTTCTCGCCTACCTCGTGCACCCCGAAACCACCTTCGATTCTCGAGAGGTGCGGCGCCACCTCACGGCGCTGGCCATCACCCCGACCCGCCTCATCATGGCCCACGTGGATGACGTCGCGGGCCAAGATCTCCCCGCCGCCGCGGCGACCACCGAGGCCGTGCCGCTGCGGCGTATCAGCTCGGTGGCGCTCACACACGGGGTGGCGGACCCGGCGCAGAACTACGGCGGGCCGAGTACCCAGGAATTGACGATCGGGGTGACGTGGGGCGCGGCGCAACGTGTGGATCTGGAGTCCGCCACCTGCGGTGACCCGGACTGCGATGCTGACCACGGCCTCACCGGACTGCTCGTGCCGGAGGATGTCGTGTTACGGGTGAGCGCGCAGGCGGAAGGGACCGAAGCCTTGGATCGCGCTGTGGCCTTTGCGCGTCGGCTGTCCGCCGCCACGGTGGCCGCCTCGTGAACGACATGCCCGCAGACCTGCTGTTGCCTACCTACGACGGCAGCTCGCTGCGGGCCGTGATGCCCGCGGTCCTGGAATCCCTCGGGCACTCCACGCGAAGCGCCCAGCGAGACTCCGCGGAGGACCTGGCCACGCTGGGGTTACCGACGGCGCGGCGCGCGTGCGTCGTCATGCTTGACGGCGTGGGAGCGCACCTGCTGCGGGAGCGGGGCGGGCACTGCCCGTTCCTGAGGCGGGAACTGGCCGACTCGCTCACGCTGCGCACCGGGTACCCGTCGACGACCGCGGCGAGCCTCACGTTGTTGGGCACCGGGGAGTCACCGGGGACGACGGGGATGCTGGGCTATACGGTGCGGCACCCCGCCAGCGGTGAGCTCATGAACCTCATCAGCTGGTTGGATGCCCCTGCCGCACCGGAAGAATGGCAGCGAGTGCCCACACTCGTCGAGCAGGTCGGCCAGGTCCGCGAACGCGTGGTGAGCATCGGGCTACCGAGGTTCGCGGATTCCGGGCTCACCCGCGCAGCCCTACGCGGCCCCCGCTTCATCGGCGCCACCGAGCTGGGGCATCGAGTTGATGCGGCCGTCGCGGAGCTGCGTGGCAGGAGCGCCGACCTCGTCTATCTCTACTGGGGAGACGTCGACACCACGGGCCACCATTTCGGTTGGAAGTCCGCCGAATGGGGCGAGGCGATGGAACTCGTCGACGCCGAACTGTCGCGACTGGCTCGGGAGCTCCCGCGCGACACCCTGCTCGTCGTCACCGCGGATCACGGCATGATCGACCTGGAAGCTGATTCCCGGATCGACGTCGCCCACGAGCCGGCGCTGTCCGCCGATGTTGAGCTCGTGGCGGGGGAGCCGCGGGCCGTGCACGTGCATACCGCCACGGATCGTGCCGCGCAGGTGCAAGCTAGATGGACGGAGTTTCTCGGGGACAGCGCCTGGGTGCTGAGCCGGGAGGAGGCGATCGCCGCCGGGCTGTTCGGCGAGGTCACCGACGCCCACCGGGAAGTGATCGGGGATATCGTCGTCGCCACTCGCGGCACTCGTGCCGTGATGGACTCCCGCACCCAGACCGCGGCATCTCTGCGCCTCATCGGCGTCCACGGCTCTCTCACACCGGCAGAACTCGAGGTTCCCCTCATCCGCCTCGCGACCTGAGCGGGCCTAATCGGGGCGCGCGCCGAAAACGATCTCGTCCCAGCTCGGGACGCTCGCCCTACCGCTGCGGGAGCGACGCCGCGGGCGTGCCGCGTGGTGGCCACGTGCGCGCGGCTCGGGTGCGCCATCGCGGGCCGCGGGCTCCCGCGGTGATCCTTCGGCGTCATCCGATGGCTCCGGCTGCGGGGCGGGTGGTGCTTCCTGTGCGGCAGGGGTGGGTGCGGTCGACCGAGACTGAGCCGAGCCGGGCTCAGTCGAGCCGTCGTCGGCGGAACTCGGCTCGGCCGAGGATGCCGTCGGCGCGGAGGTGCGAGGCATCGGTAGGACGTGGGCGTCGCGGGCCTCCTCGGGGCGCGACGCCGGCGGATGCGCCGCCGGCGGCAAGGACCCCCACAGCGTGGGCTCCTCGTGTGGCAGGGACCCCTCGCCGTCGTTGTCGTCCAACTCGAGTCCCGCGCGCTGCCCGCGACTGGCGCGGAGCTCGCTCAGCAGGTCTTCTGTGCTGAGCGCCGGCAGGTCGCCGATCGACGCGTCGTCATCGATGGCCGGCGTCTCGCCGGGATTCACCTCGCGTAGGTCGGCGTCGACCGCCGCCAGAGCCGGGCCGACATCGCCGTCGGCGCCCGGGTCGTAGAGCGGCACCGGAGCCAGGTGGCGTCGCGCGGCCGGCGTAGCGACCTCGGTTTCGGACAGCCAGCGGCTTTCGTCGTCGAGTGCCCGAGCGCTGCGGGAGGCAAGGTCGACCGCCCAGCGGGCGCTACGGTCTCGCTCACCGGAGCGGAAATGCACGACGAGCTGCCAGGAGCCGCCCGCCGGGCGCACCGCGTCCCAGCGCAGCGCCTTGGTATCGACATCGCGCGTCGCCAGCCGGTCGATGACGAGATCGCCGAGCGAGGGCGCGCCCTCACTGCGCCCGACGGTCAGGGCGCGGGCTTGGCTGACGACCCACTCGCGTTCGGCGATGACCGGTCCCTCGTAGCGGCGGACGTGCGCCACGGGAAGGCCCCCCTCCGCCGCAACCTCTTCGGCGCTGGCGCCGGCGCGAATCTTGGCTTGGATTTCCCGGGGACGGAGGGCCGCTTCTGCCCGCAGCTGCTCCAGCTGGGGTCGATCGCGCCGGACGGCCGCTCGCAGCGCGTCGTCGACTGGCAGGTGATACTGCTGGCCATCTGGGGTCGCCAGAATCAGCCGTTCACCGTCACTGTGCAAGCCGACGAGATGGAGTTCAACCATCGTCATCCTCCTTCGAGGTATGGCTTGAGGGTGCCATCGCCAGCTTGGTCCCGCGGTGATTGACTGCGGTGTGTTCCCCAACGGAGCGCTCGAGTATGGAGGTAGCCGATGGCAGGTGGGCTGGCAGATATCGATGTCGGTGAGCTGCGGGAGATCGCGGTTGCGGTCGCAGACGAGGCGGCGCAGCTGGCGCAGTCGCGCCGAGGCGGTCGGCTCGAGCCGACCGCGAAGAGCTCCGCAGTCGACCTCGTGACCGCGGCCGATCGAGAGGTCGAGGCGCTCATCCGCCGGCGACTCGCCGAGGCCCGGCCGCGCGACGGCATCCTCGGTGAGGAGGAAGGAGCCCACGCCGGTGACTCGGGGCTCACCTGGGTCATCGACCCCATCGACGGGACGACGAACTACGTCTACGGCCTGGACTCCTACGCAGTGAGCATCGCGGTCGTCGCCGGCGAACCAGTCCCACCCGACTGGCGGGTACTCGCCGGCTGCGTCCACGCCCCTGCGCTGGGCACCAGCTGGAGCGCAGAGCACGGCGGCGGCGCCTACCGTGGCGCGCAACGCCTGGAGGTCAGTGACCCGCCCGGGCTGGATCATGCACTGCTCGCCACCGGCTTCGGGTACGCCGTCGAACAGCGACGCTCTCAGGCGGCCGTGCTCAATCACGTCCTGCCGCAGGTGCGCGATATCCGTCGCCTCGGCGCTGCCGCGGTCGACCTGTGCCTCGTGGCCTCCGGGGCCGTGGACGGCTACTACGAGCAGTTCCTCAACCCGTGGGATGTGGCCGCGGGGTGGCTCGTTGTGACCGAGGCGGGCGGCGAGGTGCGCCAGCTGCATGGCGCAGGTCCCGGGCAGGAGTGCCTCGTCGCTGGCGGGCGGCTCGTGGTCGAGGGGCTGAGCGAGCTGCTGCCGTCCGCATTCGCCGGAGCCGCGGTGTCGGGCGCGAAGAGCGACGTCGACCACAGCGGGTGAGTGACATCCCTCACACGGGCCGCCGTATTGTCACGCCATGGCCGTTTCGGGGCGCCTGCAGGCGCCGACATGGGGCACAATCCGCACTGCCACGGGAACAACTGAGAGCGTGCGGTGGTTCCCCGAAACGGCTGGTGCCATTCCCTTTTTTTACGGAGCGTGACGTCACACATGGCGACTGACTACGACGCGCCGCGCAAGAGCGAGGAAGACCTCTCCGAGGACTCCCTCGAAGAGCTCAAGGCTCGCAGGTCCGAGCAGGGCTCAAGCGCGGTGGAGGAAGATGAGATCGAGGCGGCTGAAGGGTTCGAACTGCCCGGCGCCGACCTCAGCGGGGAGGAACTCTCCGTGCGCGTGCTGCCCCGGCAGGCAGACGAGTTCACATGCTCGCGCTGCTTCCTGGTGCAC
>DATGSB010000243.1:0-2587 GCA_035303045.1 Actinomycetaceae bacterium
CGGCCCTTCGCCCGGATCTCCATGAGGGACATGTTGGGGCTGTCGTCGATGAACAGCGGGGCCTCCGACACTCGGCTCATCGCGCCGGCGACCTTCGTCCAGTCCTCGTCGCGCATCGTGCCCTTGCGCATGTTCTGCAGGGGCACTCCGGCCTCCGCCGAGAGCAGGCGCATCGTCAGCTCGGTGCGCCCCATCTCCAGGGAGAAGATCACCGAGGTCTGGCCGTGCTTGATGGAGGCGGAACGGCAGATGTCCAGGGCCAGCGTCGACTTACCGATCGCCGGGCGGGCGGCGAGGATGACCATCTGGCCCGGGTGCAGGCCGTTGGTCAGCGCGTCGAGATCCTTGAAGCCGGTGGGTACCCCGACCATGCCCTCGCCGCGGTTCGCGGCGAACTCGATCTCCTCCATCGTGAGGTTGATGGTGTCGCGCAGCGGCAGGTAATCCTCGCTCGTGCGACGCTCGGTGACGGCGTACACCTCGGCCTGGGCGGTGTTGACGAGCTCGTCGACGTCCCCGCCGTCGGTGGCGTAGCCCAGTTGCGCGATCCTCGTGCCCGCGGTGACGAGACGGCGCAGCACGGCTTGTTCCCGAACGAGCCGTGCGTAGTACCCGGCGTTGGCCGCCGTGGGTACCGCGGCGATGAGGGTGTGCAGGTAGGCGGCGCCGCCGACGCGCCCGAGCTCACCGCGCTTGGTGAGCTCGGCGGCCACGGTAATGGCGTCGGCGGGCTCACCGCGCCCGTACAGGTCGAGGATCGCGTCGTAGACCATCTCGTGGGCGGGCCGGTAGAAGTCCTCGCCGCGCAGCTCCTCGACGACGTCAGCGATGGCGTCCTTCGACAGCAGCATGCCGCCGAGCACGCTCTGCTCGGCCGCGATGTCCTGCGGCGGCGTGCGGTCGTAGTACTCCGACTCGGGAGCCGATAGCGATATGTCCTCGACGCTCGTCACCAAGCCTCCATTTCCGATCTCGCTACCCGTTCTACCCCACACGTCCGACACTCAACGATCACCGTGGCGTCGCGGGGGCGGGCCGCCGGCCGGGCGCCGCACGGGAGCACCGCAGGCAGCGAGGTTACGGGGGGTCGCCCGGATCGCCTAACCTGCCCTGGGGACAACGTGTGGATGGCATCTGGACAACTCCCCACCACGTGTGCACAGCGTGTGCATAACTGTGTGGATAACACCGGTGCAATTCGCGAAAACCGCATGATGGCAACGATCTATTCGCCCACAGGGTGTGGATAGAAACTGGGGAGAACTTCGGTGGACGGACGGGATCGTGACCTGGGCCACGCGCCCGGTCGTGGTCTCAACCGGCAGATCCTCGCCCTCGCCGTCCCCGCCCTGGGCGCGCTCATCGCAGAGCCGGTGTTCGTGCTCATCGACTCCGTGATGATCGGCCACCTCGGCACGGGCCAGCTCGCCGGCCTGTCGCTGGCCTCGACGCTGCTGCAGACCGTCGTCGGCATCTTCGTGTTTCTCGCCTACGCCACGACGGCGGCGACGGCCCGCCGCATCGGCGCGGGGGACCGGGCGGGGGCGATCAGCGCCGGGATCAACGGCATGTGGCTCGCCCTGGGCATCGGGGTGCTCGTGGCAACTGCCCTGAGCCTGGGTGCCCGCCGCGTTGTCGACGCCTTCGGGGCCGGCGCCGAGGTGGCACCCCACGCCGCGGGATACCTTGCCGCCGCGGCCCCCGGGATCCCCGGGATGCTCGTCGTGCTCGCCGCCGTCGGCACGCTACGCGGCCTGCTCGACACCCGCACCCCCCTCGTCGTGGCGGGATTCGGGGCCGGCCTCAACGCCGCCCTCAACGCGTTGTTCATCTACGGCCTCGACATGGGGGTCGCCGGCTCGGGCCTAGGAACCGCCATCACCCAAACGCTCATGGCCGCCGCCCTGGTGGCCGTCGTGTTCCGGGGCAGCCGCCACCTCAGCATCTCCCTGCGACCCACCCGCGCGGGCATCTGGCACAACGCCATCGCCGGCATTCCGCTGTTCCTGCGCACGATGTCGCTGTGGGTGGCGATCCTCGCCACGATCGGCGTGGCCTCCTCGTTGGGGGCGGTGGCCCTCGCCGGGCACCAGATCGTCAACGCCCTGTGGGGATTCACGTCCTTCGCCCTCGACGCCCTGGCGATCGCCGCGCAGGCCCTCATCGGGCGCAGCCTCGGGGCCAACGACGTGGCCGGGGCGCGCCGGGTCATGCGCCGCAGCCTGCAATGGGGCACCGGGGCCGGGGTCGCCCTGGGCGTCGTCATCGCCGTGGGGGGATGGTGGCTCACCACGCTGTTCACCACCGACACCGACGTGCGCACGGCCGCCGCGGCCGCCTTCGTCATCACCGGCCTGCTGTTACCGATCGCTGGCTGGGTGTTCGTGTTGGACGGCGTGCTCATCGGGGCCGGTGACGGGCGATACCTGGCGTGGGCGGGGCTGATCAACGTCGTCGTCTACCTGCCGCTCGTCGCTGCCGTGTGGCGGTGGGCCCCGGAGGGCGGTGCGGGCCTGGCATGGCTGTGGGCGGCGTTCGCGGGCGGGTTCATGGCGGCCCGCGCGGCCACGACCGGGTGGCGCATCCG
>DATGSB010000244.1:0-7098 GCA_035303045.1 Actinomycetaceae bacterium
CCGCACCGCAGCCGCACAAGCCCGAGCCGCACGAAACTCACAACCCGCCGCGAGGCTTGCAGTTCGAACATATGTTCGGTATGCTGAAGGTGTTCACGAGGAGGTGAGCACCATGAGTATCGCCGCTCGACGCGACGATTCCGCGCCCGCATCGGCAGCGCCAGTCCATGAGGCCGTGCGCGCCGCGGCTGCCGCCGTCAGCGCGCCCGAGGCCATCGGCGACGCGGATCTTCACGAACTCGACGGCCAATCGGTGCACGATCTCATTGATCTCTTGGAATCCGCGGCGCGGCGCGTCAAAGGGCTGCAATCCGCAGCGTTCACGGTCGCTGAAGCGAACGGCCTGTGGGCCACCAGTAACGCTCGCTCGTTCAGCTCCTGGCTTGCGGGGCGCACGCAGTCCTCCACGGCCACCGCCCACCGCGCCGTCAAGGAAGCCCGCGTCCTGCGCGAGCATCTCCCGGCCACCCAGCGTGCGCTGGCCGAAGGGGAGATCACCGCAGAACACGTCTCTGCGCTCCTGCGCTACGCCACGAAATCGCCCGCCCAGCTCGAGGCCCTTCGCCGCAGCGACGTCGGCGAAAGGTTTCTACTCGACCACGCACGCCAGCTGCCTGCCAGCGAGTTCCGCCACCTGGTGCGGAACTGGTCGCTACGTGCCGATCCCGGCCTCGGTGATCGCAGCTGGCGGGACGACTCCGGGCTGAGCTACGTCACGCTCGCTCCCACGCTGGATGGCTACCACCTCAGTGGGTGGCTCGACACCGCCAGCGGAAAGCTCTTGGAAACCGCCATCGGCGCCGCAGCCGGGCCGCCAACGGCCAACGATCCACGCACCGCGAGCCAACGCCGCGCCGATTCCCTCGTGCAGCTTGCGAAACACGCCCTTGACTCAGGCGATCTGCTCCCGCACGCGCGTATCCGCCCCCATTTGTCGGTCACGGTCAGCTACGACACGCTCCAAGCGCTCGCTGAATCGATGTCCGGCAACGACGACACCATCGGCAGCGAACTCGACACGCGCAAGCTCGTGGGCCACGCCCCAGCAACATTCGACGACGGCGAGCCTCTGCCCCCGGCGCTGCTCGCCCGCCTCGCGTGCGACTCCGAGCTCAGCCGAATCGTCTTCGGTCCGAAGTCCACAGTTCTCGACGTGGGGCGAACCCAGCGGATCTTCCCGGCACACCACGTGCGCGCCATCACCGCGCGCGACCGGCACTGCCAATACCCCGGCTGCTACACCCCGCCGGGCTACTGCGAAGTGCACCACTCGATGTGGTGGTACAAGCACGGCGGGAAAACGTCAGTCGACAAGGGGATCCTGCTGTGCTGGCACCACCACACGGTCATCCACCGCCAACAGATCGATATTCACCGCCGCGACGGCGAATGGCATTTCACCGACCGGTTCGGTCAACCGATAAACGCGCCGCCGGCACTGCGGTGGTTTCAGGGTTCTGCCGCGGCGCCTCAAGCGTCGTGACGCCCGCCGACCCTAGCAGTCCGACGGGTTCAGCCCCACACGAGGCCCATCTCGGGGTACTCGAGTACGCGCGCGACGTCGGCCAGCACCCGCGCGCCGAGCTCGCCGTCCACCAGCCGATGGTCGAAGGACAGCGCCAGCTGGGTCACCCACCGCGGCTTGATCTCGCCGTCGTGAACCCACGGCTGCTGGCGGATCGCGCCGAGCGCGAGAATCGCGGACTCCCCGGGATTGAGGATGGGGGTTCCGGAGTCGATCCCGAAGACGCCCACGTTGGTGATCGTGATGGTGCCGTCGGACATGTCCCGTGGCGTCGTGCGGCCCTCGCGGGCCGTGGCGGTGAGCTTGGCGATCTCCACCGCTAGCTCGTGAAGGGTGAGGCGGTGAGCGTCCTTGATGTTCGGCACGACCAGCCCGCGCGGCGTTGCCGCGGCCAGCCCGAGGTTGACGTAGTGCTTGTAGATGATCTCCTGCGCCTCGTCGTCCCATGAGGCGTTGACCTGCGGATGGCGACGCACCGCCAGCACAAGGGCCTTGGCCGTGAGAAGCAGTGGGGTCACCCGCACGTCGGCAAACGCCCGATCGGCCTTGAGCTGCTCGAGCAGCTCCATCGAGCGGGTGACGTCGACGGTGTGGAACACCGTCACGTGCGGGGCGGTGAACGCCGACTCGACCATCGCCTGGGCGGTGCGCTTGCGCACGCTGCGCACCGGCACATGGGTGCGCCGCCCATCGGAGGAGACCACGCCATCGGCGAGCCAGGGCTGATCGTCCCCGGGGTAGGTGGCCAGGCTCTGCGGTTCGCCCGCCTTCGCGCGCGCCAAGACGTCCTCGCGCGTGACGATGCCCCCGGGGCCCGTCGGCTCCACGGTGGTGAGATCGATACCCAGGTCCTTGGCAAGCTTGCGCACCGGCGGCTTCGCCAACACCGGCACCCCACCGCGTTCGCCCGCACCGGCGAGCGACGCCGCCGCGGCGGCAGGGCGCGCGGCGGCGGGCGCCTGTACCGACCTAACAGGCGCCTGGCCTGGCTGGGCGGAGGCCTGTGCCGGCCCAGTGGGCGCCTGTCCCGCTCCGGCAGGCGCCTGCGAAGCCACCGCCGCCCGCCGCGTGCGACGCCGGGGCGTGGCCGTGCTGGCGCCATAGCCCACGAGGACGGCCTCCGTCTGCTGCTCCGTGCTCTGCTCCTCTGCCGCCTGCTCCGCTGCCGCCGGAGCGGCCGCCGGTGCCTCACCGACCGGAGCGTCCCCGGCCGGCGCCCCACCGACCGAAGCCTCGCCACCCGGAGCATCCCCGCCGGCGGGGGCCTCACCCGAAGGATCGGTGTCGATGACGATGATCGGCTGGCCAACGGGGACCGTCGCGCCCACCTGGGCAACCAGCTCGCTCACCACGCCCGACCACGGGCTCGGCAACTCGACGAGCGATTTCGCCGTCTCGATCTCCACGATCGGTTGGTTGACGGCGACGACGTCCCCCACCGCGACGTACCAGTTGACGATGTCGGCTTCGGTCAGCCCCTCCCCCACATCGGGCAGGGTGAAGCTCTCGAACTTCGGCACGCGATCCTCCTGAAGTGTGGCTAGAACGCCAATGAGCGGTCGACGGCGTCGAGCACCCGGTCCAGATTGGGCAAGAACTCGGCTTCGATGGCCCCCGCAGGGTACGGCGTGTGAAAACCCCCGACCCGCAGGACGGGCGCCTCGAGCTGGTGGAAGCACTGCTCGGTCACCTGCGCGGCAAGCTCCGCGCCGGGGCCGAAAAAGGTTGATGCTTCGTGGGCGACGACGAGGCGGCCGGTGCGCTCGACGGAGTCAACGACGGTGGCGACATCGAGCGGCGAGATCGATCGCAGGTCGATGACCTCGAGGTCGTGGCCCTCCTCGGCAGCGGCTTCGGCGGCCGCCAACAAGGTCGTCACGGTCGGGCCGTAGCCGACGAGGGTCACGTGCCGCCCGGGCCGCACGATGCGCGCCCGGTGCAGCCCCTCGGCAATGCCCTCGGGGCTGAGGTCGACATCGGCCGTGACGTCGAGGGGAGCCCGCTGCCAATACCGCGCCTTGGGCTCGAAAAAGATGACGGGATCGGGGCTCGCGATCGCCTGCTGGATCATCGAGAATGCATCGCCCGGCGATGCGGGGGAAACCACCCGCAGCCCCGGGGTATGCGCGAACAGCGCCTCCGGCGACTCGCTGTGATGCTCGATGGAGCCGATGCCGCCGCCGAAGGGGATGCGGATGACGACGGGCAGCTCGATGCGCCCCCCGGAGCGGTACCGCATCTTGGCCAGCTGCGTCGTGATCTGGTCAAAGCCGGGAAAGACGAACCCGTCGAACTGGATCTCGCACACCGGTCGGTAGCCGGCCATGGCCAGCCCGATCGCGGTGCCGACGATGCCCGATTCGGCCAGGGGCGTGTCGACGACGCGCTGGGAACCGAAGCGCGCGTGCAGCCCGTCGGTGACGCGGAAGACCCCGCCGAGCTGGCCGATGTCCTCCCCCATGAGCAAGACCTTCTCGTCGCGGTCCAAGGCCGCGGCCAATCCGGCGGTGATCGCCTTGGCCAGCGGCGTGGCCGGCGCCGACTGTTCTGACACGGCGGCGCTCATCGAGCTCCCTGCGCGCTCGTCTCGGCCCCGACGAAGGACCCTTCGTAGGCGTCGAACCACTCCCGCTCCGCCTCGAGCTGGGCGTGGGCGGCGCCATAGACGTGATCGAACATGCTCGCCGAGGCGGGGACTTCGATCCCGCGGCAGTACTCGCGCGCCGAGGCCGCCAGCTCCTCCGCCTCTGCCTCAACCTCGGCGAAGAACTCTGCGGAGGCCCGGCCGTCGTCCTCCAGGTAGGCGCGCATCCGGCCGATCGGGTCGCGCTCGCGCCAGTACTCCTCCTCCGCAGACGTGCGGTAGCGGGTGGGGTCATCCGTCGTGGTGTGGGCGCCCATCCGATAGGTGAAGGCCTCGATGAAGGTAGGCCCGCCGCCCGAGCGGGCGCGCTCCAGGGCCTCGGCCGTCGCTGCGTAGCACGCGAGGGGGTCGTTGCCATCGACGCGCACCGAGGGAATCCCCATCCCCTGCCCGCGGCGGGCGAGGGGCACCGTGCTCTGGCTGGTCGAGGGCACGGAGATCGCCCACTGGTTGTTCTGGCAGAAGAAGACCACCGGCGCGTTGTTGACGGCGGCAAAGACCATCGCTTCATGGACGTCCCCCTGAGAGGTCGCCCCGTCACCGAAGTAGGCCACGACCGCCCGGTCGCGCTCCGCATCGCCGGTGCCGACATCCCCGTCGCGCTGGACGCCCATCGCATACCCGCACGCATGCAGGGTGTGGGAACCGATGACGAAGGTGTAGAGGTGGAAGTTCGCCTCGGCAGGATCCCAGCCGCCGTGCTCCACGCCGCGGAACACGCGCAGAAGCTGTCGCACATCCATCCCGCGCGCGAGCGCCACCCCATGCTCGCGGTATGACGGAAACACGAAGTCCCGCGGGTGCATCGCGGCGGCGGAGCCCACCTGGGCGGCCTCCTGCCCGAGGCTCGGCGGCCACAACCCCAGCTCGCCCTGCCGCTGCAGCGCGACTGCCTGGGTGTCGAAGGCGCGGGTGAGCACCATCTGGCGATACAGCTGGCGCAACTGCTCATCGCTGAGCCGCGCCGCCCACGTGCCATATACGTCGTGGTCGCGACGCCGACCGGAGGGGTCGAGCAACTGCACAAGCACGTCGGGATCCACCGCGATGCCGTTCACATTGCGAAGCCTGGCCGTGTCCATCGTTACGGGCACCTCCATGAGCCGTCCCTCCCCGGGTCGAGCCGCGAACCTACGCAAGCGTAAGCTACGGAGCCGTAACTTCAAGTTGTGGCAGGTCGACAAATTTTCCCGAGCCAGGTCGTCGGGGTAGCTGGAGAAGTTGGAGATTACGCCAACGCGTCGCCGCGGAGCCCGTCTAGCGGCCCTGCTCGAGCCAGCGCGCGGCGACGTCTCGGACGATGGCATTTCCGTCGTCTTCGCCCACGGTCACCCGCACGCCGTCCCCCTGGAATGCCCGCACGATCGCGCCCGCCTCGGCGGCGGCGGCGGCGAAGTCCGCGGCGTCATCGCCCAGCGGGAGCCAATAGAAATTGCCTTGCGCCTGCGGCACCTGCCACCCCATGGATCGCAGCTCGGCGGTGATGGCGTCGCGCTTGGCAACGACCCGCGCGGCGTGTTCGGCGATATCGCGCGACACCCGCAGGGCAGCGATGGCCGCGGCCTGAGCGGGGGCGTTGACGCCGAAGGGCGTGCTTGCGCTGCGCAGCCCGGGCACCACGGTCGGGTCGGCGAGGGCGAAGCCCACGCGCAGGCCCGCGAGCCCGTGAGCCTTGGAGAACGTGCGCAGCACCACGAGGTTCGGGTGGTCCGCGAGCAGGTCGAGCCCGCGGGCGGCCTCGGGGTCGGTGACGAAGTCGATGTAGGCCTCGTCGAGCACGACGAGCACGTCACGTGGCACCCGGGCAAGGAAGTCGCGCAGCTCATCGTGATGGATGACGGTGCCGGTCGGGTTGTTCGGCGAACACAGCAGCACCGCGCGGGTCGCCGGCGTCAGGGCCGCGGCCATGGCGGGCAGGTCGTGGCGCCCCTCGCCGGTGACCGGCACCGGCACCCCGGTGGCGCCGGTGAGCTGGATGGCAATGGGGTAGGCCTCGAAGCTGCGCCAGGCGTAGACGACGTCGTCCCCCGGTCGGCAGGTGGCCAGCAGGAGCGTTTCGAGGACGGCGACCGAGCCGTTCCCGACGACCACCCGGTCGGCGGTGACGGCGAGATGGTCGGCGATCGCCTCGGCGACCTCGGTCGCCAGCAGATCGGGATAACGGTTGAGTTCCGCCGTGGCCTGCGTGACGGCCGCGAGCACGGCCGGCAGCGGGGGGAATGCGTTCTCGTTGGAGGACAGCTTGTAGACCCGCCGACCCTCGGTGGGCCGGGCGCCCGGAACGTAGGCGGGCAGGGAATCGAGATCCTCACGCAGGCGGAAGGCTGAAGACATGGCGACATCCTCGCACCACGGCACCGAAGGTGGCACTATCGGCCCATGAGGTTCCTGCTGCGACTCATCATCAACGGCCTGGCCATCTGGTTCACCGCGTTTCTCCTCAACGGCGTGGAGCTGACCGAGGCCGACGACGGCTGGGGCACCGTCCTCGTCGTCGCGGTGGTGGCGCTCGTCTTCACGCTCGTCAACCTCGTCGTCAAGCCGATCGTCAGGATTTTCGCCCTACCGCTGACGATCCTCACCCTCGGGCTCTTCCGGCTCGTCATCAACGCGCTCATGGTGCTGTTGACGAGCTGGATCACCGAGTTCACCGACTTCGGCCTACATGTGGACGGCTTCTGGTGGGCCCTACTCGCCGGCATCGTCATCGGCATCGCCGTGTGGCTCATCGAGCTCATCATCCCCGAACGCCACCGGCGCTAGCGTTGCGCGCCCGCAGCTAGTTTCGCGCTTCCCGGCGCACGAGGAAGGTCGTCGCGCTCACCACGGCACCAGGCCCGCCGGTGACGCCTGCGAGCTCCTCGGCAATCTGGGCGACCGCCGGATCGGCCATCGCGAGCTCCGCCGTCTCCACATAGGTCGCGAGGCC
>DATGSB010000245.1:0-8038 GCA_035303045.1 Actinomycetaceae bacterium
ATGTAGCGGGTGTCCTGGGCCAGCACCATGCCCACGTAGGCGCGCTGCCGCTGTCCCCCGGAGAGCTGGTCGAGGAAGCGGTCGGCCAGGTCGGTCAATCCGAGGAACTCCATTGCCTCGTCGACCTTCTGGCGGCACTGCGGGGTGAGCCGGCCCTTGCTGTGGGGGAAGCGGCCGAAGGCCACGAGCTCCCGTACGCGCAGGCGGGCGGTGATGTGGTTGTCCTGGCGCAGGATCGACACGGTGCGAGCCAGTTCTGCGGCGCCGGTGGTGCTCACGTCCTTCCCACCGATGGTCACGCGGCCATCGGTGGGTTCCAGCAGTCGGCCCACGATCGTGAGGAACGTGGACTTGCCGGCGCCGTTGGGGCCGACGAGCGCGGTGATGCCGCCTTCCAGGATGTGGCCGCTCACCGGCCCGAGCACGCGTTTGCCGTCGTAATACTTCGAGACCTGCGAGAACTCGATCACAGCTTTCCCTTTCGTAGCAGCAAGAACAGGAACAGGCCGCCGCCGACGAACTCGATGATCACGGTGAGGAATCCCGCGGCGTAGAAGACGTGTTGGAGCAGGAACTGCCCGGCGACGAGGGTGAGCATCCCGAGCAGGAAGGCCATCGGCATGACGAAGGCGTGGCGATGGCTGCCGGCGACCTGGTAGGCGATGGAGGCGACCATGAAGCCGAAGAAGGTCATCGGGCCCACCAGGGCGGTGGAGAAGGCGACGAGCACCGCGATGAGGATGAGCATGAGGGTGAGCTCGCGCTTGTAGGCCACGCCGATGCTCGTGGCCGACTCCCGACCCAACAGGAGTGCGTCGAGCACGTAGCGGCGCCGCCACAGGATGATGCCGATGGCCCCGCACACCGCGAAGGCCAACGGCAGGTATGTGCCGTCCACGGCAGAGAGCCGCCCGAACAGGCGCACCGAGAGCATGTCGTAATCGGTGGGATCCAGCAGGCGTTGCATGAAGGTGGCGACGGAGTCGAAGGCCATGCCCAGGACGACGCCGACGAGCAGCAGGAGATAAAGGCTGGCGAA
The DNA here is from genome assembly GCA_035303045.1 of Actinomycetaceae bacterium. GTDB lineage: Bacteria > Actinomycetota > Actinomycetes > Actinomycetales > Actinomycetaceae > DATGSB01. The sequence goes on from DATGSB010000245.1 coordinate 1,040, forward strand.
GCGCCCGGAGAACAACCAGCGGTACAGGAGGGTGGCGAGCACGACCATGAGGACGGTCTGCGCCAGCAGTTTGGGCAGGCCGTCCGTGGCAGCGATCGCGGCCCCGCCGAAGAACCACACGAGCAGCGTCTGCATGAGCACGTACATGGAGTCGAAGCCCATGATCGACGGCGTGAGGATCCGGTTCTGAGTCACCGTGTGGAAGACGACGGTGCCGACCCCCTGGGCGAAGGCGGCGACCGCCATCGCCCCCACCATGGTTGCCCGGCGGGGGACGGTGAAGGAGTAGCTGCCGCGCACCATGAGGAACAGGAAGGCGGCCACGGCCACGAGCAGGATGGCGGCCAGGATGACGAGCCGCAGGCGGGGGGCGCGCTCGGGTGCGATGGCGGGCACCGCCGCGGGCTCGCGCATTCGCGTGGCGACTTCAGCCTGCATGACGCTGCCTCAGGACGAGGGCGATGAACGTCACGGCACCGACGGCGCCGAGGATGACGGAGGCGGGGATCTCCATCGGCGCCACGATGAGCCTGCCCACGAGGTCACACGCGATGAGCAGTCCGACGCCCATGAGTGCCACCCACGGCAGATTGCGCCGGGTGTCATCCCCCAGCAGCATGGAGCCGATGTTGGGCACGACGAGGCCCAGGAACGGAATGAACCCCACGACGACCGTCGTCACACCGGTGGCGACCGCGACCATCGCGGTGCCGATGAACACGGTCTGCTCGTATTTCAGTCCGACGTTCGTGGCCAGGTCCTTGCCCAGCCCGGCGACTGTGAACCGATCGGCGAGGATGAAGGCCAGGATCGCGATGATGACCACGGCCCACAGGGGTTCGTAGAAGCCGCGCACGATGCCGCTGAAGCCACCGGAGCGCCACGCGGACATCGACTGGAGCAGATTGAAGTTCCCGGCGAGGAAGGTGGTGATCGCTCCCACGACGGCGCCGAGCATGATCCCGACGAGCGGGACGACGATTAGGGAGCGCACCGCCACCTTGCGCAGCACGGCGAGGAACACCATCGTGCCGACGAAGGCGAAGATGCTTGCGACCACCATGCGCCCCATCGGCGGCGCTCCCGGCCACACGATGAAGACGACGAGGATTCCCAGGCCCGCCCACTGGCTCGTGCCCGCCGTCGTCGGCTCGACGAACTTGTTCTGGGTGATCATCTGCATGATCACCCCGCAGATGCTCATCGCCACGGCGGCGAACGCCAGCGCGAGCGTCCGCGGCACCCGGGAGATGAAGAACATCTCCCGTTGCACCGGATCCGTGAAGAGCCCGCGCAGCGTGATGTCGTAGCCCCCGACGAGCAAGGAGGCCCCGACGAGCGCGATGACGGCCGCGACGAGCACGCCGAGGGCGACCGGGCGCACCCACGCCCGTGGCGCGCCACCACGGGCGCGGATCGCGCTCGTCGTGGGCGCCGCGGTGGTGCTCATGTCTGGTCGTCGTCTTTTCTGCTCGGGAGGCCTGCTGCGGGGCGGGGAACGGTGTGACCCCGCCTGAGGTGGGGAACCGGTTAGCTGCCGAACGCCTCGGCAATCTGCACGTAGGCCTCGGTGTAGGCCTGGATCCCTTCGCGGGTGTAGAAGTACGGGTCGAGGTAGATCACCTGGTCCTGCGCCATGAAGGTGGTGCCGCGGAAGGCTTCCTGCGCGGCCATGAGCTCGCGCGCGGGGGTGGCCTCCGCCGCGGCGGTGGTGGCCGCGTCGCGGTCGAGCACGATGACCCAGTCGGGGTTCGCCTGGGCGATCGTCTCGGGGGCGAGCCCGGAATCCTGGTGGACGGAATCGGCGTCGAGGTCTTCGCTGGCGAAGACGTCGTTGAGGTTGAGGGGTTCGATGATGCGCCCGATGCGGCCAGCACCGTTGTCGATGATGTTGCCGGTGGCGACCGCCAGGAAGACGCTCTGGCCGCTCGTCGCTTCGGCAGCCCGGGTGATGGCGTCGTCCAGCTCGGCCACAAGCTCTTCGGCCTTCTGCTCGGCGTCAAAAATCTCGCCCAGCGCGAGGGTTTGGTCGCGCAGCCCTTGGACGTATCCTTCCGGCGAGTCGTCGCTCGGCGCGATGTCGATGACCGTCGCGATCGCTTCGAGGTCCGAGGTGTGTTCATCGAAGCGCGATCCGCCGATGATGAGATCGGGATCGGCGGCCGAGACCATGTCGAGATCTGGCTCGCGGTGGGTGCCGGCGTCACGGATCTCGTCATCCGCAATCCAGTCCGCGAACATCTCGCGGGGCAGCAGGGGCTTGGGTAACGCGACCGGCTCGACCCCCAGCTCGCGGACCGTCTCCATCGCCGTGTTGTCGAGGACCGCGACGCGCTGCGCGTTGCGCTCCACCGCCACCGGGCCGTGCCGCGTGTCGATGACGATCTCCTCGCCACCGCCGGTCGGCGACTCGCCAGCCGCGTCGCTGCAGGCGCCGAGCCCGAGCGCGCCCACGGCCGCAAGCGCCAGCATGGTCATCGGGCGGTGGGAAGAATGCCGCATATCGTCCTGGTCCGTTCTCGTGTCGTACCGCTGCCAGCGGACGCTGGCCCCCCCTAGCTTGGACTTAGGTAAGGCTTACCTACAAGCCTAGTCCAGCATTTGATCACGCGGACGTTGCGTAATTCGCGCTCGGTGTGATCTTCGGCGCCTTGCAGGCAGGCGGCATTGCCGCCCCCGCACCACGGTGAGAGCGGCGGGTGGTACGGACGAGTCCTAGGTACCCCGCAGATCCACGGCGGTCGCGTGGGCGGGAAGGTCCTCGCTGACGGCCAGCGCCCGCAACGGCGCGGCGAGCTCCGCTAGAGCGCTTGCGGTGTAGTCGATGACCTGCACGGGCTTGAGGAAGGCCATGACGCTGAGCCCAGCGGCGAAGCGGGCGGTTCCCCCGGTGGGCAGCACGTGGTTGGAGCCGGCGAGGTAGTCCCCCAGCGGAACGGGGGTGTATGGCCCGACGAAGATTGCGCCGGCATTGCGGATGCGATCCGCCACCTTCGCTGCTTCCCGGGTGTGAATCTCCAGGTGCTCGGCGGCGTAGGCATCGCAGATCGCCACGCCGTCGTCCACTGTGTCGACGAGGATGATGCCGGACTGCGGGCCGCCCAGAGCGGCACGGATGCGCTCCGCGTGACGGGCTGCGGGCACCTGGGTGGCGATCTCCGCCTCCACCCGTTCGGCCAGGGCTTCGCTCGAGGTGACAAGGACGGAGGCGGCCGCCGGGTCGTGCTCCGCCTGGGAGATGAGGTCGGCGGCCACGTAACGCGCATCGGCGGTGTCATCGGCCAGGATCGCGATCTCGGTGGTGCCGGCCTCCGAATCGATGCCCACGCGCCCCATGACCGCACGCTTGGCCGCAGCCACATAGATGTTTCCGGGCCCGGTGACGACGTCGACGGCCCGGCACACCACCGCGTCGTCCGCCGTACCTGGCTCGCCAGCCGCGCCATACGCGAACATCGCGACCGCCTGCGCTCCGCCGGCGGCATACCCCTCGTCGACGCCGAGCAGCTCGCACGCGGCAAGGATGACGGGGTGCGGCAAGCCGCGGTGATCCGCCTGCGGTGGGCTGGCCACCGCCAGTTCGGCCACGCCGGCGACCTGGGCCGCCACGACGTTCATGACGACGCTGGAGGGGTAGGCCGCCAGTCCCCCGGGCACGTAGAGCCCCACCCGCGTGACGGGGATCCACCGTTGCCGCACCACTCCCCCGGGCACGATCTGCGTCGTGCGCTCCTCGGGTAGCTGGGCCTCGTGGCCGCGCCGGTTGTGGTCGATGGCGAGTTCGAGGGCGGAACGCACCTGCGGGTCGAGCTCGGACAACGCCGCGCGCAGCGCCTCGCGCGGCACCCGCAGGTGCTCGGGGCGAACGCCGTCGAAGCGGTCGGCGAAGTCGCGCAGCGCCGCTGCGCCACGCGCCGCGACCTCATCGATGATCGGCCGCACCTGCCCCACTGCCGCGTGGACGTCGAGCGTTGCCCGTGGCAACACGTCGTCCATGTTCGTGGCCGCAAGCTCCGTGCCGCGCAGATCGATTCGCCTCAACATGTTTGGCATCGTACGCCGCCACGGCCCGGGCCTCCGCCCCCACCCGGCGGCGCGAACTCCTGGGATCCAGCAGGTTGGGGGCCCGTCGACGACGCTGGCTCCTGGGATCCAACAGGTTGGAGGCCCGTCGACGACGCTGACTCATGGGATCCAGACGGTTGGTGACGCTGACTCATGGGAGTCCGTCGTTACTCATGGGTTTCAGACGCTCGTTGCGACGGATTCCCATGAGTCAGGCGAGGGGGCGGGAGGTTCAGCGTCGTTGGCTCACGGCTTTCCGTCGAACAGGTCCGTCGCTCGGCTCGGCCGGTGAGCCGCCGCGATACTGCGGGGTGCCCGGGCCGGCGGGACGGCGTGCGCCCGACCGTCGTGATGCTCCTCACGCATGCACGTGTGCCAGAATCGCGGCATGGCGCAGCACATCGTGACGGTGAGCGGCGAGATCCGCTTGGGGCAGTTCCTCAAGCTGGCGAACCTCGCTGAGTCGGGCGCAGACGCCCGAGAGCTCATCGCCAGCGGCGACGTGAGCGTGGACGGCGAGGTCGAGACCCGGCGCGGGCGACGCCTCGTGGCCGGCAACGTCGTCACGCTCATGCGTCCCACCGGTCCGGTACGGGCGACGGTCGCCGAGGGCTGAGGAGAGCCCCGCTGGCGCACTCGCCGGCCGTGGGGGTCGCACAGCGGCGGGCAGCGAAATTTGTCCGGCCGTGCCAGCCACCACGAACGGCGCCGTCGGTAGCGTTCAAAGCACGGCGGTGTTCACCCGTCGTGCTCCCTGACAGAAAGATCTACAAGAATGACTTCGATTGCCCCCGAACGCCGCGTCTTGGCGGATGTGCTGGGATCCTCGCGCGTCCGTGACGCGTCCCTCGTGCTTGGTGGCGCCGCGTTCACCGGCGCGTTGAGCCAGGTCGTCGTCCCTCTCCCGTTCACGCCGGTGCCACTGTCGCTGGGGACATTCGCCGTGCTGCTCGTCGGAGCCACGCTCGGCCCGCTGCGCGGCACGCTCGCGATGCTGCTGTTCCTCGGCGCCGGGGTCGCCGGGGTGCCCTGGTTCGCGGAGCAGGGCTCGGGTTGGCAGCTGGCCTCCTTCGGCTACGTCGTTGGCTACGTCGCCGCTGCCGGGCTCGTGGGTGCCCTCGCCGCCAAGCGCGCGGACCGCAGCCCGCTGCGCATGGCGGGCACCGCGGTGCTGGCCACCCTCGTCGTATACGCCGGCGGGGTGCCGTGGCTCATGGCCTTCGCCGGGGTGGGCCTAGGCGAGGCCCTGGTGCTGGGCGTCGTGCCCTTCCTCATCGGTGACGCCCTCAAGGCGGTCGCCGCCGCGGGTCTCCTACCGCTGACCTGGCGGCTCGTGGGCCGGCTGCCCTGAGCCCGCCGCGTCAGCCGTGAGGCGCCGCTGAGGCCCTGGGGTCGGGCTGCGTGGTCACCGCGCCAGGCAGTCCGGCCCCAGCAGCGCCTTGAGGTCCCCGAAGAGCGAGCTGGAGGGGTCCACCCGGTAGGAGTCCTCGAGCCGCATCGTGGTGGATCGGCCCGCGCTGCGTAGCCGTAGGTGAACGCGGGAGGGGCCGGGGTGCTCGGTGAGGATGGTCCGCAGTTGCTCCACCAGCGGGACGGTGCATCGGCTCGCATCGAGCGTCAGCTGCACCGGCCCGTTGTTGGCTTGCGAGACGTCGGGCAGGGTCATCTGCGAGGCCACGACGCTGGGCACGTCGTCTCGGCGATTGATCCGCCCGGTCACCGTGATGATGGCGTCCTCGGCAAGCATCGTCGAGACCGTCGTGTAGGTCTGCGGGAAGAACAACACCTCGATCGCCCCCTCGAGGTCCTCGACCGTTGCGATCGCCCAGGAGTTGCCCTTGCGGGTCGTCTTGCGCGACAGCGACGTGACGAGCCCAGCGATCGTCACCGTGGATCCCTCGGTGCGGTTCTCATCGGTGAGCAGGGAGGCGATGGAGGTGTCGGCCAGTCGCTGCAGGAGATGTTCCAACCCAAAAAGTGGGTGGTCCGACACGTAGAGGCCGAGCATCTCCCGCTCGAAGGCCAGCTTCTCCCGCTTCTCCCACTCCGGGATGTCCGGGATCGCCAACGTCAGGCCGTTGCCTCCCGCGTCGTCACCGTCCCCGCCCAGGCCCGCGAAGAGGTCGAACTGCCCGACCGCCTCGTTGCGCTTGACGTCGACCACCATGTCGATCGCTTCCTCGTGGTGCGCGACGAGCGCTCGCCTGGCGTGGCCGAGGGAATCGAAGGCACCGGCCTTGATCAGCGACTCCACGGTGCGCTTGTTGCACACGACGGCCGGAACCTTGTCGAGGAAATCCTGGAACGAGGTGTAATCCCCTTGCTCGGTGCGCGCATCGATGATGCCCTGCACGACGTTGGCGCCCACATTGCGCACGGCCGCCAACCCGAAGCGGATCTCGTCACCGACTGCGGCGAAGCTGCCGACCGACGTGTTGACGTCGGGCGGGCGGACGGTGATCCCCATGTGGCGGCATTCGCCGAGGTAGAGGCCGAGGCGATCCTTGTTGCCCTGTGTCGAGGTGAGCAGCGCGGCCATGTACTCGGTGGGGTAGTTCGCCTTGAGGAAGGCCGTCCAATAAGAGATGAGGCCGTAGGCCGCCGAGTGCGCCTTGTTGAAGGCGTAATCGGAGAACGGCAGGAGGATGTCCCAGAGCGTCTTGATGGCCTCCGGGGAGTAGTTGCGTTCCAGCATCCCGGCCTCGAAGGAGGCGAACTGCTCATCCAGCTCGGCCTTGTTCTTCTTGCCCATCGCTCGCCGCAGCAGATCTGCCTGGCCCAGTGTGTAGCCGGCGACCTTCTGGGCGATGGCCATCACTTGTTCTTGGTAGACGATGAGGCCGTAGGTGGTGTCGAGGATCTCCGCCAGCGGTTCGGCGAGCTCGGGGTGGATCGGGTTGATGGGCTGCTGGCCGTTCTTGCGCAGCGCGTAGT
>DATGSB010000246.1:0-4299 GCA_035303045.1 Actinomycetaceae bacterium
CTGGGCCTGCCCGGAATGGACGGTCACGCGGGCCGGGCGGAAACCTCGATGATGCTGCACCTCGCGCCCTCTCGGGTGCAGCACTCTGCGATCGAGGCCGGGGAGACGACGCCCGTCGCCGAGCTCATGGCCGAATTGCGCTCCGGCGGGGTGCGTGCGGTGAGCCCCAACGGCGTGCTCGGCGACCCGCGCGGTGCGACCGCCGCGGAAGGCGAGGGCTACGTCAGGTCGTTGGAGGCGAAGGTGCTGGGCGCTTACGACGCGCTTGTAGCCGCAATCCCCACGGGCGCAGCCTCGGCAGCACCGCCCGCCATCGACGACTGACGGCGGCGCTTACCAACGCCCCGCTGCCGTAGGCGACCTCCTCCACGATGCGCAGGCCGGCGTAGCGCAGCCGGCCGTGCGGGGCGGAGGAGCGCAGCACCTCCCACGCGGCTGGCGCCAGCGCGCACACCGCGAGAGCTCGGGCCAGCCGGCACCGGCGCGCGAAAGCGACGGCCGCCCAGCCCACGGGCCACCACTCGCGCCGCAGCCCGGCGCCGGCCATCGCGGCGTCGGAGGCGAGCCCTTTGAGCCCGGCATAGGCTCCCAGCCACCCGGGTCGTCGCGTGGCGCGGAACTCTCTGGCCAGGAGTCCCAGGCTGGTGGCGAACACGGCGGCGGCGAGCCGAGGCCGGCCCGCCGCCCAGCAGGCGAGTGCCATAAGGTTCCAGCCCGACAGTTCCGCGGGGGCCGGACGGCCGGGGTGACGGCGATCCAGCGGCCCGGCCGAGGTGCCGTAGGCGAACCTGCGCCGGGCCCATGCCCCGAAGTCGGCTCGCACTTCGTGCCCGACGATCACGCGGGGCTCGTAGCGTACGTGCCAACCCGCCGCGATGATGCGCCACAGCAGGTCGACGTCCTCGCCCACCCGCAGGTCGGGGGCGAACCCGCCGACGGGCAACGCGCTGCGGCGCACGAGTAGCGCGGCGGTGGGCAGGAACCCGAGCGGGCTGCCGTAGCGCACGATGCGGGGGACGGGGCCCATGTCGAGGGCCGAGCGGACCGCGTCGTGGTGGGCCACCGCGGTGGGTCGCCGGGCAGGTACCGGGCGGATGCGGGGGCCGACGGCCGCGACCCGCGGATCGGCCAGGTGGGGCAGCAGCGCTTCGATCCAGCCCGGTGTCACCACGCAGTCCGCATCCACGAAGGCGACATAGGTAGTGGCCGTGTGCGCCAGCCCGGTGTTTCGCGCGGCGCCCGGCCCGAGGTTGGCGTCGTGGCGCACGAGCCGGGCGCCGTGGTCGGCCGCGATACGCGCGATCTCCTGCGGGTCGGGGGATCCGTCGTCCACGACCACCACGTCCGGGCCCCGCAACGCGGCGAGACAGCGCGCGAGCGGCGCCGCCTCGCCGTGACAGGGGACGATGACGGTGACGTCCGCAAGCCCCGCGCCCGCCGCGGCGGGCTGAGGCACGGGGTGGGCCATACCGCGGTGCACGAACTCGTCGGCGGCGGTGGCCTCCGCCGCATCCGGCACGAGGCCGCCCGCACCAACTGCCTCGAGCCGGCGAGCGAGGCCGCTGGCGGCCGCGCCGAGCTCCATGACCGCCCAGGGCGCCCCGCCACTGGCGTAGCGCCCGCCGAGCCACAGGCGCACGCTCTGGTCAAGAGCGATGGGCCAGTCCGGCGGCAGGTGCGAGGCGCTCACGCGGCGGCCCCGCCGGCCCGGGCCGCCCCCACGCCGCGCCTCAGGCCGAGGAGCTGTGGCGAATCGCGGGAGGTGCCGTCAGCGCCCGGGAGATCGCCTGGGCCGTCGAGGCCAAGGGCGTCAACAGCTTGTGAGGGGCGCGGTCGCATGAGGCGACCGTAATACCCAGGGCCGCCACCGTGCGGTCCCGCTCGCCCCGGATCGGGACCGCGATTGCCGTCACACCCGGGGTGATGGTGTCCTCGACGACCGCGAACCCGGCGCGCCGCACGTCGGCCAGACCGCGCCACAGTTGCACGGCGTGCTCCTGGCGGGCCGCTGGTGCCGCGTCGCCGTCGCCAAGGACCTCGTCGACGAGATCTTGGGGAGCGGCGGCGAGCAGCACCCGGCCGGTGGCCGTGGCGCGCAGGGGCCAGCGGCCGCCGAGACGGCCCGGCACCTGCACCCCGCGTCGGGAACGCAGGTTATAGATGTAAACCACATCCAAGTGGTCGCGCACGGCGAGGTGGATGTTGGCGTCGGTGGCCGCGTGCAGGTCCCCGAGGTAGGGCGGGGCGACGTCGCGCAGCTCCATCCCGCTGGGCTCCAGGGAGCCCAGCTCCAACACCCGCACGCCGATGGCGTAGCGGCCGTCCCCGGTGCGGACGAGCCCGCCCCAGGCCATGAGCTCCCCCACGAGCCGGTGGGTCGTACTCAGGGTGAGCTGCGCGCGCCGGCTGATCTCGCTGAGGCTCAGCACGACGTTCTGCCTGTCGAATACCTCCAGCACGGCCAGCACTCGCTGCGCGGCCGTGCGTCGTTCTGTTGGTGCCGAAGTAATCTCACTTACGGTCATCGTTGACCCGACCTCCGTTTAGTAAAGGCTCGTGCCACCGGGCGGGGTCACACCATCACCCCGCCCAGTTCACATGTGAACTCACGAGGGACGATGAGGTCATCCCGGCCGAGTTCGTGAACGGTTGATTTACGCAACGCCATCAAGCCCGATGTCAGGCCTCCTCGAAGGATGTCGATGACGTTCTCGACTCCCGCCTGCCCGTTGGCGGCGACTCCCCACAGGTAGGCCCGGCCGATGAGCACGCCCCGCGCGCCGAGCGCGAGCGCCTTGAGAACATCGCTTCCCCGGCGGATCCCGCCGTCCATGAGCACCTCGACCTGGTCGCCGACCGCGTCGACGATGGCCGGCAGCATGCGGATGGCAGCCGGGGCGCCGTCGAGGTTGTTCCCACCGTGATTCGACACCGAGATCGCACTGACCCCGGCGTCGACGGCCGCCTTGGCGTCGTCGACGCGCAGGACGCCCTTGAGCATGAAGGGGCCCTCCCACTGCTCACGCATCCAGGCGATATCCGCCCAGGTCGGCTGCGGGGTTTGCATCCATTCCCCGTAGGCACCGAAGAAGGCGGGCGCGGGCTGCCCGGGCAGGGCCATGTTGGGCACCGACAGCTTGGGCAGCTGCATGCGGCGCAGGTAGTCGGCGAGGTAACGGAACTTGCCGCCGAAGACGACCTCGGGTGCGTACGTCATGAGGGCGGCAAGGTCGAGCTTCTCGGGGATGCGCGGGCTGCCCCAGTCCCGGCCGTTGGAGAAGGACCAGTCGAGGGTGACGATAAGCCCGACCGCCCCCGCTTCCTTCGCGCGGGCCATCCGCTGCACCATGTCGTCGCGCGATCCGCTCCAGTACATCTGGAAGAAGGTCTGCGGGTTGGCCGCGACGACCTCCTCGATGGGCTTGCTCGCAAAGCTGCCCAGCCCCATGGCCACGCCGCGGTTCGCGGCCCCCCGGGCGACGGCGAGCTCGCCGTCGGGGTGCACGGCCTGCACGCCCGTGGGCGAGATCATCACCGGCAAGGCGACGTTCTGCCCCATGATCGTCGTGCTGAGGTCCGGCGAGGTCGCCAGGTCCACCACGTGCGGGGCGATGCCCAGCTCGCTGAATGCGTCGGTGTTGTCGCGCAGCGTCACGCCCTTTTCCGAACCGGCGACGAGGGCGAGATAAACGGATTTGGGCAGCCGCTTGCGGGCGCGCCGCTGCGCCTCCTGGACCGTTTCAAACCAGTGTTTGGACATGGGGTTCCTCTCTGAGCCGCCCAGGGGTCACCCGGGCAGCGGGATGTTGACCAGCGGTGCGCCCGCGCGCCGCTGGATCGGGGTGGGTTGGTTAGGAGGGCCGGAAGCCTGCGAGCGGGTTGTCGTCGCAGGCGCTGACCGGCGGGCCCGTGGGCGGGGTGGTCCCGATCGAGACCGGCACCGGGCGCGAGGCCTTCCGGCGCCGCGGCGAGGTGCGGCGGCTGTGATCCACGCTGGGCCGGGGAAGCTGAGCGTCGGCCGGTCGGGCGTTGAGCGCCTCCTCACCGAAGCCCCGGATGCACTCGGGGTCGGGGCCATCCAGCGGCAGGCCGGTGAAGAACTTCGCCGCCATGCAGCCACCGCGGCAGGTGTCGAAGAAGTCGCAGGTTCCGCAGGCCCCGCCCGTCTGCGGTTCGCGCAGCTCGGTGAAGAGGTCGGACTCGCGCCAGATGGTGCCGAAGCCGCCGTCGGTGAGGACGTTGCCGGCCTTGAACTCCTCGTGAATGGCGAACGGGCAGGCGTACACGTCACCGAGGGGG
>DATGSB010000247.1:0-3951 GCA_035303045.1 Actinomycetaceae bacterium
GACCTCGCCGTCTCGCTCATCGATCTCACGACGCTGGAGGGCGCCGACACCGCGGGGCGCATCCGATCCCTCGTGGCCAAGGCCCGCCAGCCGGACCTCGAGGACCCCGGCTGCCCGCGTCCCGCCGCGGTATGCGTGTACGGCGACCTCGTCGCCGAGGCCGTTGCCGCCCGCGGCCAGGTCGGGGACCTCGCCGCAGGCGGCTTCAACATCGCGGCCGTAGCCACCGCCTTCCCCTCGGGGCGCGCCAGCCGCGAGGTCAAACTGGCTGACACCCGAGAAGCGATCGCGGCCGGGGCGGAGGAGATTGACATGGTCATCGACCGTGGGGCGTTCCTCGCGGGACGGTACGGCCAGGTGTTCGATGACATCGTCGCGGTCAAGGACGCCTGCCTGCGCCCCGACGGGAGCCGCGCCCACCTCAAGGTAATCCTCGAGACGGGAGAACTCGGTGGGTATGACGCCATTCGGCGGGCGTCGTGGCTCGCGATCCTCGCGGGCGCCGACTTCATCAAGACCTCCACCGGCAAGATCTCCTCAGCTGCTACGAGGCCGACCACCCTGCTCATGTTGCGCACCGTGGGGGACTGGCATCGCCTCACCGGGGAGCGCATCGGGGTCAAGCCCGCCGGCGGCATCCGCGCCGCCACAGACGCCCTCGCCTATCTTGTGCTGGTCGCCGAGACCCTGGGGGAGGAGTGGCTGCGGCCCGAGCTCTTCCGTTTCGGCGCCTCGGGCCTGCTCAACGACATCCTCCTGCAGCGCCAACGCCTGCGGCGCGGGGCCTACTCCGGCCCCGATCACGTGACGACGGTGTGACGAATCGATGAGCTTTCTGAACTACGCCCCCGCCATGGAATCCACCGACTCCCTCACGCTGGCCGAGCGTTACGGCCAGTTCCTCGACGGGGACTTCGTCGCCGGCACCGGGCGGCCGACACCGACGATCTCCCCCGCCACCGAAGAGCCCATCACGACGGTGGTGGCGGGCACCCCGGCCGACGTCGACACCGCCGTGTCGGCCGCGCGCGCCGCGTTCGACGCCACCTGGTCCACGACGCCGGGGGAAGTGCGAGCCAGGTATCTCTTCCGTATTGCCGGCCTCGTGCAAGAGCGCGGCCGCGAACTCGCCGTCGCGGAGAGTCTCAACAGTGGCAGGCCGATCCGCGCCAGCCGCGCCGACGACATCCCGCTCGCGGCGGCCTCGTTCTTCTACCACGCCGGCTGGGCCGACAAGCTCGAGTACGCGGGCCTGGGGGAGCAGCCGCGGCCGCTGGGCGTCGTCGGCCACGTGCTGCCGTGGACCTCCCCGTTGCTCGCGCTCGCCATGAGGCTCGCGCCGGCGCTCGCGGCCGGCAACACCGTGGTAGTCAACCCCGCCGAGACGACGCCCCTGACGGCCCTGCTCTTCGCCGAGATCCTCCAGCAGGCCGAGCTGCCGCCGGGCGTCGTCAACATCGTTACCGGGGGCCAGGACGTGCGGGAGTCGCTGGCCGCCCACCCGGGCCTCGACATGGTCTCGTTCACCGGCCCGAGCTCCGAGGGCCGCACGGTGGCCCGCGCCGCGGCGGGCACGCACAAGCGGCTCGCCCTCGAACTGGGCGGCACGACCGCCACCATCGTCTTCGACGACGCTCCGCTCGACGAGGCGATCGAGGGCATCGTCGCCGGCGCGTTCGCCACCCCGGGCCACGTCGCTAGCGGCGGGGCCCGACTCCTCGTGCAGGAGAACGTTCACGACGACGTCATCGAACGACTGCGGCACCGGATGACGACGCTGCGGCTGGGAGATCCGCTGGATCACAACACCGACATCGGCCCCGTGCACTCCGCCGCCCAGCTCGCCCACCTCACGCAGCTGTGCCGCAGCGGCGAGGCGCAGGGCGCCACGCGGTGGAGCCCGCCGGGAGAGCTGCCGCAACGCGGCTTCTGGTTCCCGCCCACGCTCCTCACTGGTGCGACCCCCTCCCACGGCATCGCCCGGGCGGAGGCCTGTGTCCCCGTGCTCGGCGCGCTCACGTTCCGTACCCCCGCCGAAGCAATCGCGCTGGCGAACAATTCGCGCCACGGCGCGGCGGCGGCCGTGTGGACGTCGAAGGGCTCCCGGGCCGCGGCGGTAGCGCGGCAGCTGCGTGCCGGCGTCGTCTGGATCAACACGGTCGACAAGGTCGACCCGGCCGCGCCGTTCGGGGGCTACAAGGAGTCGGGCTACGGCCGGCAGGGTGGCCGTCACGGCCTGCTGACTTACCTGCAATCCGCCACGGCGGGGAGCCCACGATGAGCCGGCGCTCCTTCCGCCACCACGCGGCGCTGGCGAGCCGCAAGGACGCCCGCAACGCCGTGCGCGCGGCACGGGCCGCCCACGCGGGCTGGGCGGCGCGCAGCGGCTATCAGCGCGGCCAGCTCCTCTATCGGATCGCCGAGCTCCTCCAGGGGCGCCGCCACCAGCTCGCCGGTGACCTCGAAGCCCTCGGCAGCTCGCCGGGGGAGGCTCGCACGAAGATCGACGGCGCCATCGCATCGTGGGTGTGGTACGCCGGCTGGGCCGATAAGTACGCCCAGGTCCTCGGCAATCCCAACCCCGTCGCCGGCCCGTTCGCCAGCGTGTCGGTGCCCGAGCCGGTGGGCGTCGTCGCCACCCTCGCCCCACCCGACCACGCCCTCGCAGGCCTCGTCGCCGCCGTTGCCCCGGCACTGGCGACCGGGAACACGGTCGTTGCCCTGGCCTCGTTCGCGGCCCCCCTGCCCGCGGCGACCCTCGCCGAGGTGCTCGCCACGAGCGACGTACCCCCCGGCGTCGTCAACATCCTCACGGGCGAACCGCGCGACATCGTCGGCTGGCTCGCCAGCCACGCCGACGTCGACGCCCTGGATCTCAGTGGCGCCGCAGCTCTCGATCGGGCCGCCCTCGAAGCTGCCGCGGCCGAGACGTTGACGACAGTCGTGCGGCCCGCGCAGGACCCTACCGCTCGGTCACTGGCGCGCCTGGCGGCCCTCACGGAGACGAAGACGGTGTGGCAGACGTCAAGCGAACTCTGAGGGCACTGGAGCCACGAGGGCTGCCGTCTCGGCGCGCAGCCGCGCCAGGCGCTCGCGGGCCTGCTCCCGCGCGCGAGGCAGGGCATCGCGGTTCGCGACGCGGATGACGACCTCGAGATAGCACTTGAGTTTCGGTTCCGTCCCGCTGGGCCGCACGACGAGCCGGTCGTCGGCCCGGGTCGTCCACGCCAGGCCGTCGGTAGGCGGGACCTCGCCGTCCCCGTCGAGAAGATCGCGTGCGTCGACGACCGCCGAGCCGGCCAGCGAGGCCGGCCCCGCGGCGCGCAGCCGGGCCATGACCGCGGCGATGTCGCCGTTGCCGGGCAGGCGCAGCGCCAGCTGATCGGTGGCGTGCAGGCCGTGGGTCAGGGCCAGGTCGTCAAGGGCGTCGAGCAGGGTCTCCCCACGATCGGTGAGTTGGGACCACAGGTAGACGACGCGAAGGGCGGCGGAGATGCCGTCCTTATCCCGCACGGCGGCAGGATCCACGCAGTAGCCCAGCGCCTCCTCGTAGCCGAAGCTGAGGCCGGGGGTGCGGCTGATCCACTTGAAGCCCGTCAGGGTCGTCGCGTGGCGTAGGCCGTGGGCCGCGGCGATGCGCGGCAGCAGTCGGGAGGAGACGATCGTGCTCGCCAGCACGCCTCGGCCGGCCATCGCCGCCGGGATCGCCGCTTGCTGCCCCAGCAGCGCGCCCAGCTCGTCCCCGGTGAGTCGGCGCCAGCCGCCCGCGGAGTGCGGGTCGGGCACTGCCACGGCGCACCGGTCCCCGTCGGGGTCGTGGGCGATGACGAGGTCCGCCCGCTGCCGCACCGCGAGGCGCAACACCGCGTCCAACGCCCCCGGCTCCTCCGGATTGGGATAGGGCAGGGTCGGGAAGGCCGGGTCCGGTTCGGCCTGTTCGGCGGCGACGAC
>DATGSB010000248.1:0-4889 GCA_035303045.1 Actinomycetaceae bacterium
GGAACAAACCGTATGGATCGTGCGGCGCGGCCGCCGGCTCGCGACCTGAGGCCTTCACGTGACATCTCCGACGCCGCGGCAACCAGCTCCCCAGCGCCGGCTGGACGCCTCGATGACGCTACTGCGCGAGGTTGTCGAGCGACCGTTAGATCCGGGCTATGCCGCGGCCGCACAGCGCAGAGCAGCGGGGGAGAGGCGACTGCCATCGTGGTGGGCGAAGGCCCTCGTCGTGGTCATATCCGCCGTCCTAGGGCTGGGTTCGGTGTGGGCTGCGCGTGAGCTCCGCGACCCACCGCGAGATGCCACCGACGCCCGGAGTTTGTTGACGACCCAAATCGAGAAGCGCGCCGACCACGCCGAGCAGCAGCGAGAGCGCAACGCAGAGCTCACCACGATGATCGAGGAGCTGCAGAGCGCCGCGTTGCGCGGTCCTGACGCGGCGCGGCGCGCGGAGCTCGAGCGCCTTGCTGCGGCCGCAGGCGGCCAAGCGGTCGTCGGCCCAGCACTCATCGTGACACTCGACGACGCCCGCGACGCCGCGGCGGGCCTCCCGGAGTCGCGGGCCGGCCTCGTGCAAGACCTCGACCTCCAGGTCGTCGTCAACGGCCTATGGGCGGCGGGAGCAGAAGCCATCGCCATCAACGACCACCGCCTCAGCACCCTCACCGCCATTCGCTCCGCCGGCGAGGCCATCCTTGTCGACCTCGCCCCGGTGCGGGCGCCCTACCGCATCGTCGCCATCGGCGATCCGGCACAAATGCAAGCCCGACTGGTGCGGGGTGCGGCCGGCGGGCACCTGGTGACGTTGCGTGACAGCTTCGGCATCTCAGTCAGTGAGGAAAGCGCCGAAGAGGTCCGGCTCGAGGGAAGCCCAGCGCGTACGCTGCGCTATGCCGAGGTCATGGAGCCGGCTGCGTCGCCATCGCCGGAGGATCCGCGCCCTGGCGAACCGTATCGAAGGGTAGAGGAGGGGAACTGAGTGTTTGCGCTCATAGGCCTGGCCTTGGGCATCATCGCTGGACTCGCCCTCGAGCCCACGGTGCCCGTCGGACTCCAGCCGTACCTACCCATCGCCGTGGTGGCTGCCCTCGATGCACTGTTCGGGGGCTTGCGAGCTCACCTCGACGGGGTCTTCGACGACCGCGTCTTTATCGTGTCGTTCACGTTCAACGTTCTCATCGCGGCGTTCATCGTTTTTCTGGGTGATCAGCTGGGCGTCGGCAGCCAGCTGACCACCGCGGTGGTCGTCGTCCTGGGCATCCGGATCTTCTCGAACGCGGCGGCCATCCGCCGTCAGATCTTCAAGGCCTGAACGTGCCGAGCGAGCAAGCGAAGGAGGCACGCGCCCGCCGTGCACGCCGACGTCTTCGCGACGTCTTCATGGGAACCCGCATCAGCGTTGTGCACGCCCTGATCGTCGTGCTCTGCCTCGCGGTGGGATTCGGATTGGCCGTCCAGGTGCGCCAAACCCATGAGTCGTCGTTTGAGTCGTTGCGGCAGGACGACCTTGTCAGGCTGCTCGACGAGCTCACGCGACGCAATGCCGAGCTGGAAGAGGAAGCCGAGCATCTGGGGGCGCAGCTCGCCGAACTCGAATCGGGCAGCTCGCGGGCCACCGCCGCGCGGGAAGCCGCGGAACGGCAAGCTACCGCCCAGGGGATTCTGGCCGGAACGCTGCCTGTCGCAGGGCCGGGTATCGAGCTTGTCGTGGAGGACCCGGAGTCGCGGATCACTGCGCCGACCTTCGTCACGGTTCTCGAGGAGCTGCGCAACGCGGGAATGGAAGCGGTCGAACTCAACGGGCACCGCCTCAACGCCACGAGTTGGATCCTCACCGGCCATAGCGGCCTCATCGTCTCGGGCGCGGAGATTCGCCCGCCCTACCGGTGGCGTGCGATCGGCAATCCGCAAACGCTCGCCGTGGCGCTGGACATTCCGGGGGGTGCCCTATCAGCGATTCGCGGCGCCGGCGGGACCGTCGATCTGAGCCAGCGCGACCGCATCGAAATTTCGTCGGTGCGCACGCTGCTCGAACCGCGGTATGCGACCCCGGTACCGACCGATTCCTCGTAGAATTCTGGCAGGTGCACTCCGCGGCGGATCATCACCGTAGGCTGTCCACGACGGGCGGGAGCCAACTATGGTTGGTGCACCGGCAATGCAGGAAACACACATGGAGGGGGCGAGGGCGATGGGTAACGAACCTGAGCAGGAGCCACAGCCGGACCTCACCGGCACGACGGCACGCTTTGGCGCGCTCATCGAAGGCGACACCGAGTCCCCACTGGCGGACCACCCGCAGGAAGACGTTGCCGCCGTCGAAGCTCTCCCACCCGGCCACGCCCTTCTCATCGTGCAGCGCGGCCCGACGGCCGGTGCCCGCTTCCTGTTGGATTCGGAGCGGACGCTGGCAGGCCGGCACCCCACGGCGGACATCTTCCTCGACGACGTCACGGTCTCGCGCCGCCACGCGGAATTCATCGCCCACGAGGGTGGGTACATCGTGCGCGACGTCGGCTCGCTCAACGGCACCTACGTCAACCGGGAGCGCATCGAGTCGACGGTACTTGTCGCAGGGGACGAAGTGCAGGTCGGCAAGTACCGCCTCACCTACCACCCCAGCCCCAACGCGCCCGCCGCCGAGAGCTCAGCTGGGGCCAACGACGACAAGTGACGCCCGCCGAGCGCCCCGCACCGACGAGCGAGGAAGCCGAATCAAGCCAGCTCGCTGAGCCTCAGCCATGGCCGCCAGGCGCCTCGAGCACACCGAGGATGAGCATCGGGGCCGTCATGAGCCAGCTCGAACCGGAGTTTCCGGCCCTCACGGTGTCGAAGCTTCGTTTCCTCGAAGAACAAGGCCTTGTCGCGCCGAGTCGCTCGGCAAGCGGCTACCGTAAGTACAGCCAACGCGACGTCGAGCGGCTCCGTTACACCCTTACCGCGCAGCGGGATTCCTTCCTGCCGCTGCGCGTCATCCGGGATCAGTTGGAGGATCTCGACGCCGGGCGCCCGGTGGCCCAGCCGCCAGGAACGCGGGTCGTCGCTCGGGACGGCGAGCTGGTGTCGCCGCCACCCCGCGCGCGCGTCCGTCCGGAGGAGATCAGCGAGCTTACGGGGGCGAGCCTCGCCGAGATCCATGAGATGACCGAGGCCGGCGTCATCGTTGCCGACTCCCACGGCCGGTACCCAGGCCGTGCCGTGCAGGTGGTCATCCTCGTTCGGGAGCTCAGTCGGTTGGGCATTGCTGCCCGCAACCTCCGGGCGGTGCGCACGGTGGCGGAGCGGCACTTCAATCTGATCGATCAAGTCGTAGCGCCCCTGCGCGCCCAGCGTTCTGGCCAGGCCCAAGAACGGGCCGCGGTTCGCGCACAGGAACTCGCCGAACTCATCGGCCGACTCCACACGGAAATGCTGCGAAGCGCAATCCAAGAACTCTGACGATCGAGCGACGCCACGCCGGTGGCGGATGCGACGAATAGTGCGCATGAGTCGGGCCGGAAGCGTACGGTTGGGGAATGCGAGAGATGGATGTGCTCGGCGTGCGAGTGAGCATCCCCGACAATGAGGTGGTCGTCGTGCTGGCCGACAAGATCGGGCCCGTCGTACTGCCGATCGTCATCGGGCCGCGCGAAGGGGCGGCAATCGCAACCGCCCAGGCAGGAATCGTTCCCGAGCGCCCCCAAACCCATGACCTCATGATGTCGTTGCTGGAGCTGATGGGCCAGCAGATCGTCGAGGTGCGAGTCACCAAGCTTGATGAAGGGACGTTCTTCGCAGAACTCGTCCTCTCCTCAGGCAGGATCGTCGATGCCCGTCCATCGGATGCCATCGCCCTGGCGCTGCGGGCCTCCTGCCCGGTGAAGTGCGCTGAGGCGGTCATCGATTCCGCCGGAGTGATCATGGAAGCCGAAGAGGACACGAAGATCGTCGAGGAGTTCCGTACATTCCTCGAGGACCTCGACCCAGAGGACTTCGCAGAGTGAGCATCGACCTCAACTTGAGGTTGAGACACGCCGAGGAGGGCGCGCAGAAACTGACACGCGGGGGACATCGTTGACGCGCCCCCCGCGGGTGCCTAGCGTTAGCGACATCAGGTCAAGCGTGCCGCATCTGCGGTACCGGTGAATGGGAGCCCATGTGAGCGGCACAGATGCGACCGCCGAAGCCGCCCCGGGCGTGCCCCAGCGGGCACAGGGAATGCTCTTCGGTGACTCACTGCCGGATCTTGACACCGAGACCGGCTACCGGGGGCCGACGGCGTGCCGGGCCGCAGGCATCACCTACCGGCAGCTTGACTACTGGGCACGCACAGGACTCGTCGAGCCGAGCATTCGCTCGGCCAGCGGCTCTGGCTCCCAACGCCTGTACAGTTTCCGCGACATCCTTGTGCTCAAGGTAGTGAAGCGGCTTCTCGACACCGGCGTCTCGCTG
Source organism: Actinomycetaceae bacterium (assembly GCA_035303045.1). Lineage (GTDB taxonomy): Bacteria > Actinomycetota > Actinomycetes > Actinomycetales > Actinomycetaceae > DATGSB01. The sequence goes on from DATGSB010000248.1 coordinate 4,432, forward strand.
CAGCAGATTCGTTCCGCCGTCGGCCACCTCCACGAGCGGGGCGTGGACGACCTGGCCCAGATCACCCTCATGAGCGATGGCGCCAGCGTTTACGAGTGCACGAGCAGCGATGAGGTCATCGACCTCGTCCAGGGCGGGCAGGGCGTCTTCGGTATCGCAGTAGGCCGGGTGTGGCGAGAGGTGGAGGGTTCGCTCGCTGAGCTCCCCACGGAACGCGCTCAGCATGACGGCTCCCCTGAGGTCGAGGACGAGCTCGCCAAGCGCCGTCGCGCACGCGATGTTGGCTGACGAGAGTCTGACAACGTCCGGGTGACGTGCCTCACTCGCCGAGTGGCGGATGGCGTCTTCGCCGAGAACACACATTTCATCTCCTACACTCGTGGGCATGACATCCCCTGCTGCTGGGTGGTACCCAGACCCCTCGGGCGACCTGAGTAAGCTCCGCTACTGGGACGGTT
>DATGSB010000249.1:0-2992 GCA_035303045.1 Actinomycetaceae bacterium
GATCAGCGTGCGGGTGCGAATCGCGTTGACCTTTGCTGGATCTCCTCACGCCAATTGGTGTGGATCTCGCCGGACAGGTAAACAGAAAACTCACGGATCAACCCTTCCCTATTGCGTCTCGTAGCTATCAAACCTCTAACGCTTGAGTTCGGTCTGTATGAACGTATTGCGCAACCGCCCCCCCATTCTGCTTGCGGCGGCGAGCCCCGCACAGTCAGACCGAGAGCCCGGCGCGCAGGCGCTCGAGTCCGTAGTCGAAGGCCTCGTCTACGCCCCCACCGAGCCGGAAGGCCCCCGCGAGCTCCATCTGGAGAAAGCCCGTGACCCACGCGGTCACTAGCCTCGCCGCGGGGAGCGCCTCCTGCTCCCCGACAATGGCCGCGGCCACCCGGAGCACCGGGGTGGCGGAGCGCCTGAGCGCGTCCAGCTGGGCGTAGGGGGTGAAAATGAGCCGGAACGCCTCGGGCCGCTCGTGGGCGAAGGCCCGGTAGACGGTGGCGAGCTCCCGAAGGTCGGGGGCCGCTTCCTCGAGCCGCGCGCCGAGTTCGTCGACGGCGGCGGCGACGACGGCGGTGATAAGCGCGTCGCGGTCACGGAACCGCTTGTAGAGAGACGGTGCGCGCACTCCGACGCTCGCAGCCACCGCCTGCATGGTCAGTCCCGGTAGCCCGTGCCTCTCGAGGACCTCCTGGGCGGCGGCGACGACCGCCTCGTTCGTGGTCCGGTTCGGTGACGGCATCCGCCCTCCTGGCTATTGACATTAGCCATGATGGCTAATTACCTTAGCCACACTACCCGGAAGGAGCGCAGGCATGAAGCTCGCACCGCATCTCCACCGCCTTGGCAACGACATCGTTGCCGCCTACCTCGTCGACCTCCCCGAGGGGATCACGCTCATCGACGCAGGCCTGCCGGGACACTGGGATGACCTTCTGCGCGAGCTCAGCGACCTCGGCCGCCCGCTGTCCCACATCCGGGGCCTGGTGCTCACCCACGGCGACAGCGATCACATCGGCTTCGCTGAGCGGCTGCGCGTCGAGGCCGGCGTGCCCGTCTACGTCCATGCCGCCGACGCCCACCGCGCGCGGTCCGGCGAGAAGCCGAAGACGCCCATGGGGCCGGCCCGCCTCGGACCAACACTCGGCTTCCTCGCCTACGCGCTCCGCAAGCGGGCGGTGCGCACGCGGTACGTGAGCGAGGTCGTCGAGGTGGCCAGCGGCGACGTACTGGACCTGCCTGGGCGCCCGATGGTCATCGGCATGCCGGGACACTCGCCCGGAAGCATCGCCGTTCACATCCCGGCCGCAGACGCCGTCTTCGTCGGTGATGCGCTCACCACCCGACACGTCCTCTCTGGGCGGGTGGGGCTACAGCCGGCGCCGTTCACCGACGACCCGGAGGAGGCTCTCACCTCCCTGGATCGGCTCGCCGGCCTGTCGGCCTCCTGGGTGCTGCCCGGGCACGGCGCGCCGTGGCGCGGCTCGCCCGCCGACCTCTCGGCCGCGGTCCGCGCCGCCTGAGTTGTGCGGCCATCGCCGTCAGGACCACGGGGACGGCTCGCTGACCTCGATGATGTTGAGGCGGCGGTCAGCGCAGCCAGGTGTTGCCGACCTTGGAGCCCCACCACTTGCCCACGCCCGCGGTGTCACCAGCGAGGGTGGTGGCGGCGATGATCAGCAGCAGCGCCTCCACCCAGTGGGAAGTGGTGATGAGGTTGGTGCCGCCAAGGACGAAGGGGAGTTGGGACATCCACATGAAGGCCATCAGTACGGTGCCGGTGACGGCGGCGATCTTCAGGCCGGCGCCAAGGATCATGGCGATGCCGATGCCAGCCAGGCCGAGCATGAAGAGCCAGTCGCCGAAAGGGTTCTGGAAGGCGGACTGGAAGAAGTCAGCGAAGGGTCCTTCCATGCCGGCGATGTAGCCCTGGGCGGGGGAGCCGCCGTTGAGCCAAGCGTTCTCGGGCGCCGTGGAGTAACCCAGGCCGAAGAGTTTGTCGATGAAGGCCCAGAAGAAGATCCAGCCAATGACGAAGCGACCGGCGGCCAGCGCGTAGCGCGCGGGGGCGCTGCGGACGATCTCGTGCTGGTATAGGGCCTTGCTCGAGCGGGAACTGGCCTCAGTTTCTGTAGCCATGGGGTGCTGTCCTCCACGTTAAGTTGTTTTGTTTCTGACAGATAGAGCATGGCCCGCCGAAACATCAGCTTAGTGGGGCTTTTGTCCCGACCGCTACAGGGCGCCCGTGCCGATTGGTGCGGCTGCTGCCATCAGCTCCGCTGGGCCGCCGTAACCAGCACCGGTCCGTGGGCGCGGTGGGGAACCGCCTTGGCGGACTCATTCGGCTGCCGAGCTAGGGGCGGCCAGGAAGTGCCCGCGCCACCGCGGCCACACTGTCCGGGTATGCGGTAACCGTGGTGTCACGGTGACCGTCGTCGGCTCCCGAGGGCGATCGGGCCGTCGGGAGCCATCGCTCGGCAGCGTGGCCAACCCACACCACCGACCCCAACCGATTGCGGTTTGCAACCAGATGCGGTTAGGTTACAACTCCTTGCGAAACGCAATCACTTGGAGGCTCTCTCATGACCATGTCCAAGACGAAGGCGATCCTCGTACCTGGAGCCTGGATGGGAGCGTGGATCTGGGAGCCATCCGCTGAGAGGCTTCGAGGCAGGGGCATCGACGCGGAAGCAATCACGCTCAAGGGTCTCGAACCAGGTTTTCCCAAAGCGTCCATGGCCGAGGTGCGCCTCGACGACCACGTCCAACAGCTCGTCGAACATGTCAGCAACGACAGCTCGCGCCCGGTAGTCCTCATATCGCACTCATATTCCGGCATCGTCACGTCGTCCGCCGCGGACCGCCTCGGCAACCGGGTTATCGGTCTGATCCACGTCGGTGCATTTGTTGCGAGAGACGGCCGCTCCCTTCTCGATGACTGGGGCGGCTCGAACGAAGAGCGCGCGCAGGAGAGAGCGGACATCGAAGAGGCAGG
>DATGSB010000250.1:0-6161 GCA_035303045.1 Actinomycetaceae bacterium
TGGTCGCGCACGGTCACCGGCAACAGCCCGCCCGGCGCCGCATCCCCGGCGATGACGGCGGCGGCCGCCGCTCGTTCGGCGCCGCCCGGCCCGTAGGTGAGGACGACGGCCGAGGCGTTGGCGGGCACGCGGGCATAGTCGTAGGGGCTGCCCGAGACCACGACGACCGTGGCCACGCCGCGACCGGCGAGGTCCGCGGCGGCCGCCGCCGCGTTCTCCCGGTCGGCCGGGCTGAGCTCGACGACGGCCACGGATCCCTCCTGGGCGGCCGCGGTGTCGCGCACGCGGAAGCCGGCGGCGGCCAGCTCGCGGGCGATGACGCCCTCGGTGCCGCCCCACACCGCGATCTCGCCTTCGCGGTCCAGCGGGAGGAGCTCGTCGTCGTTGCGCACGACGGTGGTGCCGCGGCGGGCGATCTCGGCGGCGACCTCGCGGTGGGCCTCGGCCCCCACCACCTCGGGATCCGGCGCGTCGGGTTCGGACAGGATCCCGGCCTCCGCCTTCCAGTCGAGCTGGCGACGGGCCGAGTCCTCGAGGCGCTCGCGGGTAAGCCGACCGTCGTCCAGGGCTGCACGCAACCCGGCCACGGCGGCCTCGGCGTCGGGCGGCATGAGCAGGACGTCGGCGCCGGCGGCGACGGCCGTTACCGCCACCTCTGCGGGGCTCAATGGCGTGCCGGGCAGCTGCGTGAGGGCGGCCATGTCCAGCGCGTCGGTGGTGATGATGCCCTCGAAGCCCAGCTCCTCGCGCAGCACGTTGGTGAGCACCGTAGGCGACAGGGTCGCAGGCCATTGCTCGTCGAGCGCCGTCGCCACAATGTGGGCGGTCATGATGATGTCGACGCCGGCCTCGATCACCCGCGCGAACGGCGCCAGGTGGGCCGCGAGTTCCTCGCGGTCGCTCGTGACGACGGGCAGGCCGGTGTGGGAGTCGACGTCGGTGTCGCCGTGCCCGGGGAAGTGTTTCGCCACGCCGGTGACCCCCTCGCCGGCCATGCCCGCGAGCTGCGCCGCGCCCAGCGCGCCCACCGCGGCGGGGTCCTCGCCCAGGGAGCGGGTGCCGATGACGGGGTTGGCCGGATTGGTGTTGACGTCGATCGTCGGAGCGAAGTTGACGTTGAGCCCCATGGCCGCGAACTCGGCTCCGAGCACCGCGCCCTGGGCATAGGCGAGCGCCGGGTCGCCGGCGGCCCCCAGGTTCATCGCGGCGGGCAGCTCGGTCGCCGGCGCGCCGATGCGCGCAACCGTGCCACCCTCCTGGTCGGCGCCGATGGCCAAGGCGACCCCGCCGTTGCCGCGAGCGGCGCGCTGCAGGCCGTCGCTCAACCGCGCCAGCTGGGCGGGGTTACCAATGTTGTCGGCCCACCCGAAGTAGACGATCCCGCCCGGTTCGAAGCGTGCGACCACCTCGGCGGGAGTGCCGACGCCGTAGGCAGCGCGGTTCCCGCCGTGCGGCTCGTCGGCCTCGGCGCCGTAGACGGGCAACCACAGCAGCTGGCCGATGAGTTGTTCGTCGCTCATCGCACCCACGATCTCGGCCGGATCCAGCCCGAGATCGGCATCCGGATCCGGGCCCGACGGCAACGCCACAGACGGCGCGGCGGCGCCGAGCGCCGTCACCGCAGCCGCGAGCACGGCGAGCAGCAGTGCGGCCGCGCGCCGTCGCCGCGTGGGAAATGTCGAGAGCACGCGACAAAGGTCCCATATCGGCGGCAGCGCCGAAATAGTACGGTAGGAACCGTGAATAATGATCTCGGCCCCCACCCCGCCGGGGCCGCGGCGCGCGAACGGCTCTCGGCGGCCCAGCGCGCCGTACTCGATGCGCTCGCGGAACTCGGGGGCGCCCGCCCCGTCGCCGAGGTCGCCCACCATCTCGGCCAGCACCCCAACACGGTGCGCGAACATCTCGAGGCGCTTGCCACCGCCGGGGTCGCCGCGCGCAGCCAGCGCCGCGCGGGCGGGCGCGGCCGGCCCGCCACGCTGTATCGCCCCACGCTCGCCGCCACGCCGGCCGGCCCGGAGTACGCCGTGCTCGCCGAGGCCCTCATCACCTACCTGTCCTCGGTGTGGGGGCCCGAGGAGCGCCGCGGCCACGCGGTGGCGGCCGGGCGGGCCTGGGGCCAGGCGCTGCGGCGCCACCACCTCGTCGACTCTCCCGACCGCCCCGACCGGGAGGGCGAGCACGACCACGGCGGGCTCGACGAAGCGGTGGCCGTCATGTCCGACGTCCTCGGGGCGGCGGGCTTCGGCGCGCACACGACCACCCAGCCCGACGGCTCGCGGCGCACCGAACTCGTGCGCTGCCCCGTCGTCGACCTCGCCCGACGGCACACCGACATCGTGTGCGGCAGCCATCTCGGCATGGTCCACGACATCCTCGACGACTCCGGCGTCGACCGCGCACACGCGCGCCTGGAACCCTTCGCCCTCCCCGGCGCCTGCCTCCTCCACCTCGCCCCGCGCCAGTGACGACGCCAACCACGACCCAGCGCCCCGGGCGCGGCGTGCTCACCCGCCCCGGATTCCGCCTGCCCTTCCTCGTCGCCGGCGGGCTCGCGCTGCTCGGCGGGCTCGACGCCGGGCTCGCGCTCCTCGGCCTGCCGCCGGTGTACGTCGGTGCCCGCCTCGCCGAGGCGCACGGCCCGCTCATGGTGCTCGGCTTCGTGGGCACCCTCATCAGCCTCGAACGGGCCGTCGCGCTCGGGCGGGCCTGGGCCTACCTCGCCCCGGCCGCCTCGGCTGCCGGCGCGATCGGCACGATCCTCGGCCTGGGCGCCGGGCCGCTCCTGCTCGTGCTCGCCCAGGTGCTCGCGCTGCTGGTGTACCGCGCGTTGCTTGCGCGCCAGCCGGCGCCCTACATCGCCGTGCAGGTGCTGGGCCAAACGATGGGACTCGCCGGGGCGTTCCTGTGGTGGGTCGGGGTGCCGGTAACGGCAACGGTGCCGTGGCTCGTGGGGTTCCTCGTACTCACCATCCTGGGGGAGCGCATCGAACTCTCCCGCCTCGACGCCCCCAGCCCCCGCGCCCAGCATCTCGCCTTGGGCCTCGTCGCCCTCCTGCTGCTCGCGGCGACGGCCAGCCTGCTGTGGCCGGAAGCGGGATTCACGATCTTCGGCGTCACCCTCGCAGGCGTCGCGGCCTGGCTCGGCGTCAACGACGTGGCCCGGCGCACGATCCGCGCCGCCGGCCTGCCCCGCTTCATCGCCGCCTGCCTGCTCGCCGGCTACCTGTGGCTCGCCGTCGGCGGCGCGCTGTGGGCCGTGGGCGGGCAGGTGACGGGCCGGGGATACGACGCCGCCGTGCACGCCGTGCTGCTCGGCTTCGTGCTGTCGATGATCATGGCCCACGCCCCGGTCATCCTGCCCGCCGTGCTGCGCCGGCCTCTGCCCTACCACCCCGGTTTCATCGCCCCCGCCGCCCTGCTACAGGCCTCCCTGCTGCTGCGCATCGCCGTGGGAGACGCTCGCGACCTCGCCTGGGCGGCGCAGGCCGGGGGCGCCGGCAACGTCGTGGCCGTGCTCGGCTTCGTCGTCCTCGCCGCCGCTGCCGCGATCCGGGCCGCGGGCCGCGCATCCCGCGCAGTGCCCGAGGGCCCCGCCGCCCCCAAGCCAGCTGCCCCCGCGAAGGAGAGGTCATGACGACGCGCGCGACCCGCCCCCCGATGGCCCGGCGCCCCTGGCACGTGCGGGTCAACGCCCTGGTCATCGCCTGGTTTCTCGCCGCCGCCGTCGTCGTCATCGCCCACCGGTGGATCCCCGAATACCGCTACCTGCTCGTCCACCTCATGATGCTCGGCGGCGTCACCACCGCCATCCTCATCTGGTCCACCCACTTCGCCGAGACCCTGCTCGGCCGACCCGCCCCCGGCGGGCAGCGCGTCGTCCTCGCCCGGCTCGGGTTGCACACCGCCTCGGCCATCGCCGTCATCGTCGGCGTCCTCACCGCCCGCCATTGGCTCGTCGTGGCCGGGGCTGTCGGGATCGGCGTCGTCGCCGTCTCCCAGATCGTCGCGCTGCTCATCCAGCGCCGCGGTGCCCTCATGGCCCGCTTCGGCGGACTGGCCCTCTACTACGTGGCCGCCGCGCTCAACCTCGCCATCGGCGTGTGGTTCGGCACCCTGCTCGCCGCCGGCGGTGGGGACGCCGAATGGCAGGCGCGCCTGTACACCGGGCACACGACGACGATGCTGCTCGGCTGGGTCGGGCTGACCGTGCTCGGCACGCTCGTCGTGCTGTGGCCCACGATGCTGCGCACCCAACTGGCCCCCGGGGCCACCGCGGCGGCCCGCCGCGCGCTCGTCGTGCTGCTCGCCGGGCTGGCGATCGTGTGGACGGCGGTCGGGACGGGGCGGGTGTGGCTGGTGCCGCTGGCCGCCATCGCCTACCTCATCGGCGTCGGGATGCTCGTTACGCCGATGGCGCAGGTGGCCCGGCGAAAGCCACCGGCCAGCTTCGGCACCTACAGCGCCATCGGCGCCCTGGCCTGGTTGGCGATCTGCCTCGGGTGGCTCGCGGTCATCGGCGCCAGCGCCACGAGCTGGGGGGAGGCCCAGGCGCGGCTCGGGGCGCTCGCCGAGCCCTTCGTCGTCGGCTTTGCCGCCCAGATCCTGTTGGGGGCGATGAGCTATCTCGCGCCCGTCATGCTCGGCGGCGGTCCGCGCATGGTCAAACGGGTGGATCGGGAGATGAACCGCGCGGCCGGCGCCCGCGTCGTCATCGTCAACGTCGGCGGCGGGCTCTACCTGCTGCCGGCGCCCAGCCTCGTCAAGGTCACCCTGTCGCTGCTCGTGTTCCTGGCGCTGGGCGCGTTCCTCGTGCTCCTCGGCCGCGCACTGTGGGCGCGCTTCCGCCCACGCGAGCAGGCAGACGACCCCGTGGTGACGACGACGATTGCCACCGGCCCGCCGCCCCCACCGCGGCGACTCGGCCCGCTCGCGGGCCTGGGGGCGGTCGCGCTGGCCGTCGTGCTCGGCGTCGCGGGCGATCCGGCCGCCGCCGGGCTCGGCACCGCGCCGGCCGATGAGTCGATTGCCACGGGGGAGACCATCCGCGTCGTCGTCGAGGCCCGCGACATGCGCTTTCACCCCGACGTCATCGAGGTGCCCACCGGCAACCGCCTCGTCATCGAGCTGCGCAACGCCGACCCCGACGTCCACGATCTCGTGCTGGAAACTGGCGCGGCATCGGGGCGGATCGGCAGCGAGGAGAGCGTCGAGTTCGACGCCGGCATCATCGCCACCGACCTCGACGGCTGGTGCTCCGTGGCCGGCCACCGTCAGCTGGGCATGACGCTGACGGTCCGCGCGCTCGGCGAGGACGCCGGCGGCGACGCGGACGATATCGCCGCCAGTGGCGACGCGGGCCAGCACGGCGCGGCCACGGGCGGCGAGGCGGGGGACCGGGGCGTTGCCGAGGAGGGCCACGGCGCCCACGGCGCCTCGGCGGGGCCCTCCGCCCGCGCGGACCTCGACCTCGGGCGTGACCCGGGCGCCGACTTCGCCCCGCATCCCGCCGAGCTCGAACCGGCGCCTGGCGGCGACGTGCACGAGGTCACCCTCACCGTGAGCGAGATGAGCGCCGAGGTGGCGCCGGGGATCCGCCAGCAGCTGTGGCTGTACAACGGCACCGCGCCCGGGCCCACGCTGCGCGGCGCGGTCGGCGACGTCTTCGACATCACCCTCGTCAACGACGGCACCATCGGCCACTCCATCGACTTCCACGCCGGCAGCCTCGCGCCCGATGAACCAATGCGCACCATCGGCCCCGGGGAGTCCCTCACCTACCGCTTCACCGCGGAACGCTCCGGCATCTGGCTGTACCACTGCGCCACCGTGCCCATGTCCCTGCACATCGCTCAGGGCATGTTCGGCGCCGTCATCATCGACCCGCCCGACCTCCCGGAGGTCGATCGGGAGTACCTGCTCGTGCAATCGGAGTACTACCTCGGGCCCCAGGGCGAGGTGGGCGACCCCGCGGCGATCGGGGCAGACGCCCCCGACCTCGTCGTCTTCAACGGCTACGCCCACCAGTACGACCACGCGCCGTTGGCCGCGCGAGCCGGCGAGCGGGTGCGGTTCTGGGTGCTGCCGGCCGGGCCCTCCCGGGGCACCGCCTTCCACGTCGTCGGCGGCCAGTTCGACACGATGTATGTCGAAGGCGCCTA
>DATGSB010000251.1:0-3893 GCA_035303045.1 Actinomycetaceae bacterium
AGCTCGCCGACCGGCCAAACCTCGGCGTGTGCCTCGACACCTTCCATATCCTCTCCCGCGGCCATGAGCTCGCCGCGATTGAGGAGATCGACTCGGACAAGCTGTTCTTCCTGCAACTGTCGGATGCACCGGCGCTCAACATGGACGTGTTGTCCTGGAGCCGCCACCACCGGCTGTTCCCCGGCGAGGGCGACTTCCCGCTCACCCAGTTCATGACCCACGTGCTTCGCGCAGGCTACGAGGGCCCGTGGTCGTTGGAGATCTTCAACGACACGTTTCGCCAGACCGATCCGGTGCGCACGGCCGCCCATGCGCGGCGCTCCCTCACCTGGCTCGCCGATCAGACCGCCCGGGTCAACGACTGGGACGCCCGCCTGCTAGCAGATCCTCCCGCGACGGCGGCGGTGGACTTCGTCGAAGTGGCCGGCGGGGATCTCACTGCGGTCGATGAGCTGTTGTCCCAGCTCGGACTCACCTTCGAGGGCCATCACGCCACTAAACCCGTGCGGCTGTGGAGCGCCGGGCAGGCCCGCATCGTGCTCAACGAGCAGGTGCGAGATGACGATGCGCGGCTCGCGGGATTCGGCCTGGTGACCGGCGACGCCGACGCCGCGATCGCCCGCGCCCGCGACCTGGGCTCGCCGGGCGTCTTCCGGCACACCGCGGCCGACGAACAGGAACTGCAAGGTGTTCGGGCGCCCGACTCCACCGAAGTGTTCTGGGTCGACCTCGCGGCGGAGGCGGGCTGGATCGCGGAATTCACCGGCGGTGCGGAGCCCAGCCCGGCCGACCTGCGGGCGGTCGTCGACCACATCAACCTCAGCTACCGCTGGGAGGAGTTCGACGAAGCCGTTCTCTTCGCCCGGAGCGTGCTCGGCCTCCACTCCACGACCTTCACCGACGTGCCCGGCCCCTCGGGCCTCGTGCGAAGCCAGGTGATGCGTAGCGACGACGGCGCGCTGCGGATGCCCATCAATCTCGCGCCCGCGGTGGCCCCCACCCCGGCCAGGCACATCGCGCTGCGCTGCACCGACGTCATGGCAGCGGCCCGACGCGCGCGCGATCGAGGGTTGGACATGCTGCCCATCCCCGACAACTACTACGAGGACGTGAGCGCGCGATTCGGGCTCGCTCCCGAACTCGTCGCGCAACTACGCGAACTCGATCTGCTCTACGACCGCGACGAGGACGGGGAGTTCCTACACTTCTACACCCGCACGATCGGTGATGTGTTCTTCGAGCTCGTGGAGCGGCGCGGCGCCTACGAGGGCTACGGCGCCTACAACGCGCCGGTGCGGATGGCCGCCCAAACGGCCCTCGAACGCACTCTCAGCGCGCCGTTCGCCCCCCGAGCGCGCGGAGACTGACGCCTACTCCTCGGGATCCAGCACCTCGACGACGATATCGTCGCCATCGGAGTCGTCCGATCCCCGGCGCTCCACCCCAACGGTCACCTGCGTCAGCAGTGCCGCCACCGCGCCGACAGCGACGAGCGCGGGCGCCATCGCCGCCGCCACCGCAGTCACGGCGACCCCCGCCGTCAGCGGGATCTCCAACAGCGTTTCCCCGGCCTCGTTCTTGATGAACAGGCGCCGCACGTTGCCCTCGCGAACGAGTTCGCGCACCTTCGCTACGAGGTTGTCGCTGGAGATCTTGAACTCTTCGTACCAGGCGCCGCCGCCGCTGTCCTTGGGGTGTGTCATGCCGCAATTGTCACCCCGGATCTACGTCTCTTCCAGCGCGGGGCCACTGCCGGCCCGCGCGCTTCTCGATCGCCCGATTGAAGCGGGCCAGCAAGGTGGCGAGCGTGGCGCGGTCTTCTCCCGACCAGTCCGCCACGAGCGACTCGAGAATCCTGTGGCTCTCGCGGCGCTCCTCGCGGAAGATTTCGCGCCCGGCCTCGGTGAGCTGGAACTTCTTGGCGGGCCCACCCCCCGGGTCCGCCATGCGCTCGGCGTAGCCGTCCCGCCGCAGCGCCGCCGTCTGCCGGTTGAGGGTGGAGGCTTCCAGTCCGGTGATCTCGCTCAGCTGTCGGATGCTCATCGGACCCCGGCCGCACAGAAGGGCCAGGAGCACATAAGCACTGTGGTCCAGCACGCCGCCGCGGCGCCGCGGACGCCGGGGCAGCAAGCTGAGGTGACGGCCGAAAACCATGGTTTCGTACTCGAGCGCGGCGATGGGGTCGGAAGCCATGGATAGATCTTGGCATCGGTTGTGTATCGTGCACATCTGTGACGGCTGAGAATTTCGGGGTGCCCCCTCATCGCCCCGGGGCGGGGGCAGCCAAAGTTATCGCCGTCCTCGCCGGGGCGGGAATCGTTTCTTCCACGGCACAGACCCTCGTCGTGCCGCTCATTCCCGAGCTGCCACGCATCTTCGACACGAGCCTGGCCAACGCGTCGTGGATCATCACCATCACGCTGCTGACGGGAGCGGTGGCGACGCCCGTCGTTGGCCGCCTGGCCGATATGTATGGCAAGAAGCGCATGCTGCTCATCGCCGTCGCGCCTTTCATGCTCGGCTCCATCACCTGTGCCATCGCAACCGATGTGGGTGTCATGGTCGTCGGCCGGGGCTTGCAGGGCATGGCCATGGGCGTCGTGCCGTTGGGAATCTCCCTCATGCACGACGTGCTTCCACCCGACCGGGTCGGCAGCGCCATCGCCCTCATGAGCTCCTCGATGGGCATCGGCGGCGCGCTCGGGCTCCCCCTCGCCGCAGCGGTGGCGGAGTTCGCGAACTGGCGCCTGCTGTTCTGGTTCACCACCCTCGCCGCCGCCCTGTTGGCCGTCGCCATCTGGCGCATCGTTCCCGCCCACCCGCCGCTGCCCACCGCGCACCGCTTCGATTACCTCGGCGCGCTCGGGCTCATCGCGGGGCTCGGGGCCCTCCTGCTGGGCATTTCGAAGGGCACCGAATGGGGGTGGGCGAGCACCGCCACGCTGGGCTGTTTCGCCGCCGCGGCCGTCGTGCTCACGGTGTGGGGATGGCATCAGCTGCGACGCGGCGGGCCGCTGGTGGACCTGCGCACGGCGCGCATCCCGGCCGTACTGCTCACCAACATCGCCTCGCTGCTCATCGGGTTCGCGATGTACGGGATGAACCTCATCGTTCCCCAGATCATGCAGCTGCCGGTCGAAACGGGCTACGGGTTGGGCCAATCCATGCTGCTCATGGGGCTGTGGCTCGCGCCCATGGGCTTGGGCATGATGGCGGTGTCGGGCCTGGGCGCGCGGATCAGTCGGGTGCACGGCCCTCGAGTGACGCTCACGCTCGCCGGAGTCGTCATCGCGGTGGGCTACGGCATCACCGCGCTGGCCCTGGGTACCCTCGGAAATCGTCCGCCCGGTGACGCCGATGCGAATGTCTGGCCGATGCTGCTCGTCATGCTCGTGAGCACGCTGAGCTCGGGCTGCGGGGTGGGACTTGCGTTCGGCTCCATGCCGGCCCTCATCCTCGCCGCGGTGCCCCCCAGCGAGAAGGCCGCGGCCACGGGTTTCAACTCCCTCACGCGCTCCATCGGGACGTCCACCTCGGCCGCCGTCACCGGGACCATCCTCGGGGCCTTCACCCACTCCATCGGCGGCGCAGCCGTCCCCTCCCTCACCGGCTTGATCATCGCGCTGCTCGCCGGATGCGGCGGGGCGGTACTGGCCGCGATCATCGCCTCCGCCATTCCACGCACCCCCCGCAGCCTGCGCGCGGGCGAGGCGTGAGGGGCAACTGGCATGAGGCGTAAGGCGCGCGCGGCGAGCGGTCAGCACGATTTCACCCAAGGCAACATTCTTCGCCAGTTGGTGGTGTTCTCGGCACCCATCATCGCGGCCAACCTGCTGCAGACGTCCTACCAGCTCATCGACAGCCTGTGGGTGGGAAACCTGCTCGGTGCCGAG